>JAQXBA010000120.1 GCA_029252625.1 Opitutia bacterium
AGTCTCGGCGGTTAGTTCATCGTAAATGGTAGCGGTATCTGGCGAGGCTTTTTTCATACTTTTGTAGGGCTTTTAAAGATAAGTCGATATAGGCTATAGTCAGTATTTATAGAGGTTGCGGGACTTTTTAAGCTTTTGGGGCTTTTGCAGTAGGGTTTAGCTTTTGACTGCGGGTAATTTGCTCAAATTTTCCCGCAATGTTTCAACATTTAGGTGCGAGTAGTTACCATGAACTTTGCTGTCACTGTGCCCGGTTATCTTCATGCGGATTTCGGGCGGGACTCCAATGGCGGCAAGGTGACTTGCGAGCGAGTGCCTGAAGCTGTGAAAGCTCAGCTGCGAGACCTTGCGGCCTTTTTCGCTTTTATCGCCGGGATCGGTCCGCTTAGGGTCAATTCCCGCAAGTGGTAAAATCTTCCCGGTAAAAATGCGGCTGCTCCAATTAGTGCCTAGTCGGCTAAGTTCGGGCGTGATCTTCGCCTTGTGATCTTTTGGCAGGGTAAGCCCTAAAAAGTGGTCATAAACTGCGGAGTGCATCGGTAGCGTGATCGGCTTAGGACTTTTCCGTCGAGTCTTCTGTGGCACAAAACAAATCGTTTTCTCTTCGAAGTCGATTGCATCCCAAGTTAGCCCGGTAGCATCTCCGAGTCTCATTGCTGAATAATAGGCAAGGTGAACGGCGGTCTTCCACTCGGTGCCGTGGTCGGCAAGGTCGCATGCTTTCAGAATGTCCTTAATCTGCTCAAGTTCAAAGGGCTGTTTCTCAAGACTGCCTCGGGCTGTCTCTGAAACTTCAGCAGCGGCGGCAGGGTTGAATTGTAGCTTTCCAAGTCGGCAGTGTTCCGCAAATGGAATTCTTAAAATCTTCAGGGCGTTTGAGCATGTCTTTTTAGCGAGCCCCTTTTCTGCGAGTCCATCAACGAAGCCCTGAGTGTCTGCCGTTTCGATTTGCTCAATAGGGCTGTCTGCTCGGTCGCTTAAGCTCGTCACGAAGTCGCGGGCTACTTGGCGATATCGCTTCAGGGTCGTTTCGGGCTTCCCCGACCTTTCGGCCTTCTCAATCCATGCGGCGAAAAATTCGCTGGCGGTTAAAGACTTCGGCGGGGTAGTTCCCCCGAGTAAAAGCAATTCGTTGAAAGTGTCTCTTAATTCAGCTTCGCGTTGCAACTCCCCTCGGGCTGCTCGCTCAAAGATTTCAGCGGTAGCTTGCGCTTTTCGTTTCGCGTCAGCTCGCTCTTTAGCGTTTCCAGCGTCTCGAATCTTCGTGCTGCGGTTTCTTAATTTTCCATCTCGGTCGAGAAAGCAAGCAATCCAATTTCGGCAATTCGGTTGTTTTCGTAAGTAGGCCATTCCTAATTTCTTACATATTACTTACATACCAGCAAGGAGATTATTAAAATCATTAAAATTATAGTTGTTGTGTTTATCGGGGTTAGCGGGCGGTTTCCCCTTTAATAAAGCTTCCTAATCTAATCAGGAGTTCGACTCTACTGTGCACCACCAGTTTATAAGTCATTGATGGATAATCGTAAAGCGTAGGTGAAGTGAGTTGAAATAAGGGTCGAGTTAAAATAAGGGTCGAGCCACAAATTCTGACAACTGTCTGCAACCGTTTTTGGAACCAAACCGCAACCAAGGGTCGAACCGGTTTAACGTCGAGATTGACAAAACCTAATTGCTAGCAAGATTCACATTATGTCTATTAGCCTGAAAGTTGAATCTGAATTGATGGGTTTGCCTCCAGTCGAACGTGCGATGTTGGCCGAAAGGCTTCTTTCGTCTTTTGATAGCTGCAAGCAGGCATCTCTCGATGCCGAATGGGGCAAGGAGGCTGAAAATCGGATCGAAGCATTCGACAATGGTCACCTTTCCGCATCCAATTCCGAGGATGTCCATGCGAGAATCGAGAAGAAATATTTCTCGTGAACGTACGCTACCTCAGCGTCGCCGAAAAAGAGCTCGGTAAAGCTATCGAATATTACGAGGACAAGGAGGTCGGTCTGGGTTTGCGTTTTTACGCAGAGTATCGAGCCGCTCTTGAGCGAATCCTCGCATATCCCGATGCGTGGTATGCGCTTTCAGAAAAAACGCGACGCTGTCGTACGAAGGTTTTCCCATTCGGAATCATTTATCAAATTCGTAGCGGTGAAATTCTGATAATTGCAGTTGCTGAATTGCATCAGAAACCGGGGTATTGGAAAGATCGTATTTAAGAGGCTGATTGAATCGCTTTTCCAGCAACCAATCAGCAACCGAGTTTCATCAACTATTGGTAATCAAAGGAAGTTTCGACTCTCCTATGCTCCACCATTGTGATGGCATGATAGTGGTCGGTATCGCAGAGGCTTGTATACTTGAATTCACTTTGACTGACCGGGTCGGTGAAGTGTAATGCAGTCTGGGTTGGATGGAATTCATGCGAACGATGGTGAATAAGGTATTGCAGCTTCAGGAAATCAATTCCTTGGTTTTGGGCATAAAAAAGGGGCCTCATGACGAGGCCCCTTGGATTAATTTAGAGACAGATGCTACTTATTGAGCACACTCAAAACAATAATGAGTGTTACAACGCTCGAGAGGCTTGCACCTGTGCCAATGAAGCTATCAACTAGTCCTTTAATATTGCCGATCACGTTCATACTTGCGGCTTGGCCGAAAATAACAGAAACGACGACGAGAAGGCCGATAGCTGCAACGAGTACAGCAGAGATTCCTCCGATAGCTGACTTAATTTGATTAATTGTATTTTCCATAGTACTTTTTTTATTTGGGGTTTGTTTGTTTGCGATTCTACTACGCGCGGTTGCGCAGCAGAGCGAAGATTAGAATGATGGCAACTAAGCCAACGAAGCCGTTTTCTCCGCCAATAGCGGTAACAATTTCAGATAGGTTTCCGACTACGCTGGCACCAAAAATAGCGCCTTGGCCGAAAACGATTTCAGCAATAATGCCGAGCGCAATCAGGCCGATTCCGAGTTCGGATATACCCTTAATTATACTACTTAGTTGTGAGGTTACTTTTTCCATTTATCTCCTTTGTTGGGGTGAACCAGTAGTCGCAAGCGATGATTCACATGAATCATCAGCGCTACCAGAAATGCAAAGCAGCGCATCTATACGCCAAAATAGGGGAAGTCTCACTAGGCTGAGGCAACAATGCCCCGCCGGTTTCCAGTCTGCATGTAATATACACGTCACTGGAGAGAACAAATTAACAACAAATTGACATATGGGAAGCCTAAACTTAGCGAAAATACGTTTTCGTGAGAATTTATGCTAATTTATCTCGTAGAATGTGAGCTTACATACAATTAAATCGATATTAAACTCAATAAATTAATTGTAAATCATTGATTATGAAGTATTTATACTATTTTTAATGCTGCTGGACGCATCCATCAGACTAGGCCCATTATAAGCCGCTTAAATAAAAATTCCTCGCTTGCAAGTTGTCAAAAGTACGGTGTCACCGATTCTCCGGCGATTTTTAGGCTGAAACCTTCTAATATTAAAGCTTTTCGGATGCAACGTACTTTGCCGTCTCGTCCCTAGTTGATGTCGCTTATTGTTCGCCAATGTCGGCCAATAGTGGCGCCGATGTAATGCCATCCACTGTGCGGCAAGAATGAATCGCGAACTCATTTAAAAACGCAGGATGGCACCGCGGATAGGTCGACTCGACGGTCGATTTCAAATCGTCGAAGGCATCGGCCTGAATTAAGGCACCGCTAGCGCCCTTATCGCCGCCGCCGAGCATGCGCTCACCCAACACGCCTGGTACGGTGCGTGCGATGTCGCACATTGTCTCCAGTTCCGGGCCGCTGATTTCGTAATCATCCCGTAGCCCAATGCCATCTGCGCGGAAATTCTTGCCCACCTTCTCGATGTCGCCACTACGCCACGCCTCTAGTGTATCAGCAAAGCGGGTCTGTGCTTCATACAGGTATTTTAAGCGTCCCACGCTCGCGGGCGCGACTTCCCGGAGATGGGCCGCAGCTGCAGCAAACTTTTCGCATGTCGAGACCTCTGCGAGTGATGTATAACCGAATTTTGCATTTAGTAATGCCTTCATCTGATCGCACTCATCGCGACGAATTTTGTAAGTCGATTTTTCGAGTCCAGGGCGTTTCGTTCCTGTATCCAGACTTACAATACGAAAGTCATCGGAATTGCCGCCAAATGGAATGTGGTCGATCGTTCCTGTGCTGGGTTTAAAATATGTGCCCATGCCTGCTTTTGCAAAATAAATCATAATCTGATCTAACTTGCCGCAAGGCGATCCGATGTAATCAGTTTCGACCATTTGGGCGAGGTCAACGATACGCATGCCGTCTTCGAC
The DNA here is from genome assembly GCA_029252625.1 of Opitutia bacterium. Lineage (GTDB taxonomy): Bacteria > Verrucomicrobiota > Verrucomicrobiia > Opitutales > Coraliomargaritaceae > Lentimonas. Next base: position 4,340 of record JAQXBA010000120.1, read on the forward strand.
GACCGTTTCGTTCACTTCAAAGAAGGTCAGGATCAAATTGAGGGCTAGCGAGGCTGAGCGCGACATGCCACCACCAGGGATGTTGCCGTAAAGCACTGCATCGAATCCTGTGCTCAATTTGTAGCCCTCACGGCGCAGAATCAATTCCACTCCATGCGGGAAACGTGCCCAGCTGTCCTTCAATTCCCCTGACTCTGCGGCTTCGCCCAGGGCGAAGTCGACAATGCCGTCGTCGGGGAAGTTCTGACTGAAGATACGCACACGGCCTGAAGAGTTGGATTTATACGCCAACCAGATGAAGCGATCAGTGCCGACGCCGAAAAGTTCCATGCCGTTGTAGTCGCCATGTTCAACGCCAAAGCAAAAGCGAGATGAACTGCGGCGCACTTTTCCGCCAGTAATATCGAGGCCGTATTTGTCTGCTGTTGCGGAGAGCTTGTTATGAATGTCTTGTTCCATATGATACCTTTAGGGATGCATTGTTAATTAGTCTTCGTAGCCGTTAGGATTGGCTTGATGCCATGCCCATGCACTGGTGATGATTGATTTCAAGTCAGGGAACTTGGGATCCCACTTGAGTTCACTGGTGATCTTGCCACTGGCAGCAATCAATATTGCTGGATCGCCGGCACGGCGTGGCTTCACATCGGCAGGGATCGCGTGGCCTGTCACTTCGCGTGCGGTCTCAATGACTTGCTTGACTGAGTAGCCTTGGCCGTTGCCGAGGTTGTAAATCTTATCTTCATTCTCGATCGCATCGAGCGCGAGGATGTGTGCCTGCGCCAGATCGATCACGTGGATGTAGTCGCGCACGCAAGTTCCGTCTGCGGTGTCGTAGTCGTCGCCGAACATGTAGATCTTTTCACGCTGCCCGAGTGCCACTTGTAGCACGAGTGGGATAAGGTGTAGCTCGGGAGTGTGGTCTTCGCCGCGCTCGACACTTGCACCAGCGGCATTAAAGTAGCGCAATGCTGCGTAGTTAAAGAACGGATATATGCGAGACATCCAGTGTAGGTAGCGCTCGATGATATATTTTGATTCGCCGTAAGGGCTGCCTGGGATGATACGCTCATCTTCGGCGATGGGCATGCGCTCTGGATCGTCAAACAAGTTGGCAGTGGAAGAGAGGATGAAGCGCGGTACTTCAAATTCGACCACACACTTCAATAGGTTGAGCGCATTGGAGACATTGTCGCCAAGGTAGATGAATGGATCTTGCATCGATTCACCGACCAGCGATTTGGCCGCAAAATGCATGATCGCTTCGGGCTTGAAGCGACCCATTGCCTCGCGAATTGACCCGATGTTGGCCAGATCGCCTACAACCAGTTCAGCATCGGGATGCACCGCTGAGCTGTGCCCGAGCGATAGGTTATCAAAGACCATCACATCGTGTCCTGCGAGGACGAGTTGTTCGACTGCGACACTGCCGATATAGCCGGCACCTCCTGTAACAAATACTTTCATATGCGGTGTTTTATTTTTTGGTATAATGAATTTCTGAGAGTGCAGACAGCTGTGTCGCTGCTTGTTCTGCGGTTAAATCGCGTTGTGCATTGGCAAGCATTTCGTAGCCAACCATGAATTTTTTAACTGCAGCCGAGCGTAGTAGGGGCGGATAAAAGTGTGCGTGCAATTGCCAATGCTCGACATTTTTGGTTAAGCTTGGAGCGCCGTGCCATCCCATTGAGTAGGGGAATGATGTTTCAAATAGATTGTCGTAGCGGGTCAGCATGCGTTTCATGATGTCAGCAAGATTGTTGCGTTGGCAATCCGTCAAATCCGACAGGTGTTGGACGGCGAATCGTGGCAATAGCAGTGTTTCGAAGGGCCACGTCGCCCAGTAGGGAACCACCACGACCCAGTCGCCGTTGATCGACACGATGCGCTCGTTCTTCTCAATCTCAGACTTGGCATAGTCGAGCAGTAGCTTGCTTCCATGCTTTTTTAAATAGGCGGCTTGATGAATGTCTTCCTTGGCGGCTTCGTTGGGTAAAAAATCACTCGCCCAGATCTGCCCGTGGGGATGTGGGTTTGAGCAACCCATAGCCGCGCCTTTATTTTCGAAAATCTGCACCCAGCGATATTTTTTGCCGAGCTCAGCGACTTGATCTGCCCACAGATTGATCACTGCTCGAATAGCAGGCACCTCCATCTCAGGGAGGCTCAAGTCATGTCGTGGTGAAAAGCAGATCACGCGGCATTCGCCGTGTGCCTCCTCTTTACAAAACAGCGGGTCTGTGTCGACTACCGTTGGCGTCGTCTCGCCAGGCATGAGTAAGGCGGCAAAATCATTCTTAAATACATAGGGTCCCGTGTAAGCTGGATTGTTTTCTCCGCCGATACGCTCATTGCTCGGGCACAGGTAGCACTTCTCATCATACGCAGGCCTCTGCTCGCCAGAGACTGTCTCTTTCGCTCCTTGCCATGGACGCAGTGCGCGGTGCGGTGAGACCAGAATCCACTCGCCGGTGAGGGGATTATAGCGGCGATGTGGATTATGTTCGGTCGAATTCATCGATTTGTTGTGAGTAGCTGGAGACTTTAGGCAGCTAACTATTAATCATTAGGGTCTACGGCAATTCGTCTTTATCTGCTTTAAAATAAATAATAGCAGACAATCGGGCCTTGAATTAAGGCATAATCGGCTCTAATTTTTAATTGATTGGGTCAATTTTAATGAAACGCATTGCCATTCTCGCTGAAACCTCGCTCGCCTCTGGGCGTCAAATTGTAACGGGTATTTCTCACTTTTTGGATGAGCGTAACGACTGGTCGGTCTTTCAACATTCCGGGCCTCTGGGAGCGATGGACCCTGCCGCGATCAGTCAGTGGCAAGGCGATGGGATCATCGCGCGCATTGCCAACCCAGAGTTACTCGCGCTGATTCAAGCCAAAGGGCTGCCGACGGTCGATGTGCTGGGTAATGTTCGCCCGCAACCGTTCCCGCTGGTGAAGTGTAACGATCGCGCTATCGGAGCATCGGTCGCCAAGCATTTTGTTGAAAACGCGCACACTCAATTCGCGTTCATCGGGCTGGGAGATGAGCGTTGGTCGCTCGAGCGCGAGGAAGGTTTTAAGGACGAGCTCAAAGATTACGAGTCGGCGGTTCACACATTTCATATTCAACAGCACCACGCACAAGGGCATCCCGAGAGGAATAGTCTTGGGGCGGTCAAAGCGTGGCTATCGGAACGCAGCACTCCGATCGGCTTGATGGTCGCCAGTGATCAACTGGCTCCCATTATCTTCGAAGCCTGTCATCAGCTCGGACTTGCGATTCCCGAACATGTCAGCGTGGTTGGCGTCGATAACGACCGCCCTTTCTGTAAGCTGTGCCGCCCTCGATTAAGCAGTGTGGAGCCTAACCATGAACAGGTCGGCTATCGTGCGGCTCAAACACTGGAGCGTTTAATCAATGGCGAAACGCTCGACGAGCAAGTAATTGAGGTTAACCTGCACACTTTATATAAGCGACTCTCAAGTGAACTGATCGCAATTGACGATCCTGCGCTCTTGAAGGCCTTGAACAGTATCCGTGAGCACGCCTGTTCTGGGGTGAGTCTCGATGCCATTGCTAAAGTCGCAGGGCTCTCCCGGAGCGTGCTGCAACGCCGTTTTCGCCAGAAATTAAATCGCACAGTCGGTGAGGTGATACTCAATGAAAAGCTGCGTATTGCGCGTGAAATGCTCTCGGATACCGAACTTCCTATTTCACTTGTCGCCGAGCGTAGTGGCTTCAACTGCCAAGAATATATGAATCATATATTCAAAAAACACCTGCATACGACACCACGAAAATATCGTTTGCGCTAATCTCGGTCGTGCCGACCGAGAATATCAGTTGGCTTCAGGCTTTGTTGTTGCGAATTACCCGACGACGCTGGAAAGCTGGAAGATCGGCAGGAACATAGCCATGACAATGCCGCCGACGACGACACCGAGAAAGCATATTAACAGTGGTTCCATTAAGGAAGTCAGCGCGGCGACGAGGGTGTCGATTTCGCTGTCGTAAAAGTCAGCTACTTTGACCATCATACCATCGACGTTGCCAGTTTGTTCGCCTGCACGGGTCATATGTTTAACCATCGGCGGAAAATATGGATCGATTGCGAGCACTTCAGAGACCTGCCCGCCCTGACTGATGTGCTTGGAAACCTCCTTGCAGGCGGATTCGATATAGGTGTTGTCAGATGCCTTGCGAACGATTTCGAGAGTGCGCAGAATGGGTACTCCGGCTCGCATTAAGATCGCGTAGGTACGGCAAAAGCGTGATAGGCAGACTTTACGTGTGAGTTCACCAATGACTGGCAGCTTGAGCATGGTCTGGTCTTTGATTCTGCGTCCTTTCGGCGTCGAGACGACGCGCCTAAAGGCCCAAAGGAAGGTGGCAAAGCCAATAATGAGGAAGATGATATAGGACTTTAGGAATCCGCTGAGGTCGATCAGAATCTGCGTTGGTTTCGGCAACTCCTGGCCGAAGTCTGCAAACATCTCGGCAAACACGGGGATGACAAAGATCAGCAGGATGTTGACGAGCCCGATCGAGAGGCCGATGACGGCGGTCGGGTAGGTCATGGCGCCTTTGATCTGTTTGATCAACTTGACGGTCTCTTCAAAGTAGACCGAGGTTTTATCTAGGATTTCGGCGAGGCCTCCACTAGCTTCACCGGCTTCGACCATCGAAATGAAGAGATTTGGAAAGGCGCGTGGATAGGCGGCGCAAGATTCGGAGAAGGATTTCCCCGCCGACACGTCGTTGCGAATATTCCGGATGATGACTTGGAATACTGGGTTTTCAGTCTGATCCTCGAGCGCTTCGAGTGAGGTAACCAAGGGCAGACCGGCTTCGAGCATGGCAGCTAGCTGTTGGGTGAAGACGGTGAGCTCCTGTAGTTTGATCTTTTTTCGCAGGGCTTGCTTCTCATAGGACTTCTGCTTGGCCAGTCTTTGCCCCTCAGAGAAACTAAGTTTTTTTTTCTTTGAAGCGTTTAGCGATGCGGGAGTGAGTGTAGCCATAAGGTTTGATCACGAAAATTTTATCACTTAATATTTCTCTGACTCGATCTAACTTGCAAGTATTCGAACTAGGAATATGACTTTTTTTAATATTTTTAACGACCTCTGCGCTATCTTACTCAGTCATAGAGAAAATATTAGTCTAGAAATCGACTAGATCATGCCTTGACAGCGGCGAGATCTGAGGTTTTTGTCCTTCGCTTTTCTTCAATTTTCACAGCACAACATCATGGGACCAACATACAGACCTTCAAAACTTCGCCGCGCTCGCAAATTCGGGTTTCGCGCACGTAATGCAACACGCGGTGGCCGCAAGGTTCTTGCTGCTCGCCGTGCGAAGGGCCGTCACAGCCTCTCTGCTTCCGTCTAGGGCGGAGCGTAATGAGGTCACGGAGCCATGGGCATCCCGACTTCTAAACGACTGCGTAAACCGCGCGAATTTCAAGAGGTCCGCAATCAGGGTAAACGTATCCTGTGCGGGCCTTTTATTTTTCAGTGTCGCCGATTGGCTGCCGATGAGAGCAAAGCACGCCGCTGCGGTGTAATTGCATCCCGAAGGGTTGGAAATGCGGTAAAACGCAACCTCGGCAAGCGGACGTTTCGTGAGCTTTTTCGCAAGCATGAATCGGCATTGCCGCTTGGTAGTGATATCGTGATTGTGCTGCGGGCGAGCTTTGATCGGCACAGCTTCAGTGACTTAGAGTCTCGTTACTTGCGCGCCTGCGCCACAATCTTAAGGGAGGCGGCGGTCGATCAAGCAGCTGAATTATAAGATGAATGACGAACCGCAACAGGCTCAATCGGCAGCATATCTGACGGGACGAGCGCCTTCGCTACCGGCGCAGTTGGCAGCACTGCTGGTGCGCATCTATCAATTAATACTCTCGCCGATGAAGCAGATCTTGTTCGGCTCCAACTGTTGCTGCCGCTTTCAGCCGACCTGTTCTTGCTATGCGCGATCCGCGTTGTTGCAATATGGATTTTGGCGCGGGTGGTGGTATGCATTTCGACGTATTCTACGTTGCCACCCTTGGCATCCTGGTGGATATGACCCGCTTCCGAGCTTGAACAAGCAAAAGAAAGTAGATAACTCAGCACATCCCAAATCAATTTTAGATGGATAAGAAAAATACAATTTTAGGAATCATCTGCATCGCAGCCGGTATCGGCTTCATGTACAAGCAGACGAACGATTTAAAGGACCAGCAGGTTCAGCAACAGCAGCAAGCGGCTGCGGCGCTTGACCAAGCGAGGATCGAAGCCTCGATGGCCGATGCGGTTGTCACGGATCCTGCAGTTTCCGCGGATGAGGATATATTAGGTTTGCTGACTCAAGTCCTTGAAGTCCCCGCAGTGGTAGTTGCGCAGCCCGCGGTAGCGACTGCAGAGCAAGTCGTTACGCTCTCCAATGACTTTATCGAAGTTGAGTTTACGACCCTTGGCGGTGCGATTCGCACAGTCGAGTTTCTGCAAACGAAGACAGGGCAGCGCGACGATTATGTCTTCAATGTAGATGGTCGTCTGCCAGCTCTGAGTCTTAGCCTCGCTGCTCGCGATGGGGATATGCAGGAATTTGCACTGCCTTACTCGATCGAGCAACAGAGCGCGGATTCGATCACGTTCGTCTTTAACTCAGGTGATGGGCTGGCGCTGCGCCGTACTTATTCGCTCGCGCAGGATGGTTCAGAGCAAGACCCTTACATTATTCGCCATAGCACGACTTTTAACAATCAGGCCGCAACACCGCAGGCGCTATCGACGATTTATTTGAATCTGGGTACCTCGCGTCCTGTTACAGAAAAGCAACTGCCTGCGTTCTTAAATGTTGGGTATTTTGACGGCGAAGATGCGGAATTTATTGCGATTAACAAACTCACCGGCGGCAATGGATTTTTAGGTATAGGTGCCAGTGTTCCGGTCGAACAGCTTGAGCAATCCGTTCGCAGTGAGTGGGCGTCGGTCAAGAATCAGTTTTTTGCTGCTGTGCTGAGTTCGGAAACAATGGGACGCGATTTGTTTATTTATCCAGTCGAGGCAACTGAAGCTGAGGATGGCACTCGTGGTCGCCCGGGTATTTCCGGCAGCGTTGGATATGAGGTTGGCACCGTCGCTGCCGGCAGTGCTAAGACTCTAGATTTTGATTTTTACGTTGGGCCGAAAGAATTCAAGCGCCTGCAAGCGCTCGGCAATCAGCAGGACGAAGTCATGCAGTTCGGCTTTCTCAGCTTTATTAGTAAGTTACTGCTGTCTTTTATGTATGCGATTCATTCGGTCGTTCCTAGTTGGGGTTGGTCGATTGTGATTATGACGATTTGCATTAAGACATTGTTCTGGCCGCTTTCAGCTAAGGCGAGCCGCTCGCAGAAGCGCATGGCCAAGATTCAAGGTCCGATGGCGGAGCTTAAAGAGAAATATAAGGATAACCCTCAAAAATTACAGCAGGAGACCCTCAAGGTCTTTAAGGAAAATCAAGTCAATCCGGTGGCTGGTTGCTTGCCGATGCTTGTCCAGATGCCGATTTTCCTCGGCCTGTTCTACATGCTCCGTTCTGCCTCAGAGCTGCGCCACGAACCTTTCTTGTGGGTGAGTGACCTGTCGATGCCGGATACCATAATGTATATTGCCGGCTATCCGTTGAATCTTTTGCCATTGCTGATGGGCATCACCATGTTCTTTCAAATGCGCATGATGCCTGTTTCGCCAACTGCAGACCCTGCGCAGCAAAAGATATTCAAATTCTTGCCGTTCATCTTTTTGGTCTTCCTCTACAATTTCTCGTCTGGCCTAGTCCTCTATTGGACCGTGCAAAATCTTTTGACCATAGTTCAACAAAAGATTATCAATAGTCAACCGGATGAGGAACTGCAGCCCGTCGTCGCCAAAGCTGCTGCAACGACAGGTAAAGGTGGTTCTCCGAGTACGAAGCCACGCAAGAAAAATAAATAACCCCACCCCTTTGAATCTCGTGATGCGCGCTGCGCGATTTTCAGTATTTTAGTATTTCAGCGTTTTATCATTCAGCTTTTTTTAATATGTCAGGACACAGCAAATGGGCCACCATCAAACGTGCTAAGGGTGCTACAGACGCCAAGCGTGGTAAAATTTTCAGTGTGATCAGCAAGGACATCACCCTCGCAGCTCGTGCTGGTGGCGGTGATCCTTCGATGAATCCACGCCTGCGCACCGTGGTGGCGAAGGCGAAAGAGGCGAATATGCCGAATGATAATGTCGAGCGTGCGATCAAAAAAGGCACCGGTGAATTGCCAGGTGTCGTTTACGAAGAAATCGTCTATGAGGGCTATGCGCCGAGTGGTGTGGGACTGATTGTCGAGATTACCACTGATAATAAAAATCGCTCTGCCTCTGAAGTGCGCAGCACGATGACTAAGAATGGGGGCAACCTCGCTGGAATCGGTGCGGTGTCATTTCAGTTCGATCACGTCGGGCAGTTCATCATCGACGCGAAGCAGACCGATGAAGAAACGCTGATGGATGTGGCACTCGAAGCAGGCGCTGAGGATATTAAGAATGAAGGGGATCACTTCGAGGTGATTTGTCCGATGTCGGCTTATGACACGGTTTCGCAGGCCTTGAGCGAGAAAGGAATCGAATCGGAACAGTCAGATTTAGTCTATTTGCCCAATATTACGGTGCCGATCAGCGATAAGGAGACTGCGCGTAAAGTACTGCATTTGATTGAGATTCTGGATGGCTTGGAAGATGTTAAAGCCGTCCACTCAAATCTGGATCTTGCTGATGGCGTGCTCGACGACTGAGAATAGAAATTTCTAGCGCCTTTAAAAAGCCCTTGCCATATATGTTCAGGCCTCGCAGCCTAAACTTCCTAAACAATGAACCCCCAAATAAATATGCCTTGTAAAATCCTTACTCTCCTTTCTCTAGTTGCTGCGGCTCTCGTATTCACTGGCTGTGATGGTCGTAAAGCACAAATGACTTCAGGGGAAACAAATGTCCTTGGCTTGTATAAAAATGTACAGGAAAGCTACGCGCCAAGTTCGCCGAATAGCTTCACCATTAACACTAACGAACTCTACACTCGCAAGAATTTTTCTGGCGATAAGACCACACTTTTTTGGGGTTTGATTACAATCAAAGACTACTAGGCCGTATTGGTTCAAACATTTCTGAAAGCCGCTTCCATTAGGGAGCGGCTTTTTTCTTGGCAAGCCTGCTCTCCTGCCACGGGATGTGAATTGATACTATGCCGCACAACGTCGCTTACTTTCTGGCTGAACAAGCTGCTCAACATCCTCATGCCGCTGCGGTGCGCGCGCCTGTCGGGCGTGAGGCTGATGGTGCGATTCGGTATGCCGAGCGTAGCTTCTCGCAGCTGGATGCCGAGGCCTCAGCGACGGCGCATTACTTCCTTGCGCGCGGGATTCAGCGCGGCACGCGTGTGCTGCTCATGGTTAAGCCGGGCTTGGATTTGATTTGTGTTGTGTTTGCGCTGTTCCGTATGGGGGCAGTGCCGATCGTGATTGACCCGGGCATGGGCTTGAAGCGTTTCTTACGCTGCGTGCGTCATTCCCAACCAGAGGCGGTGATCGGTATTCCGGCGGCGATTTGGGTGGCGCGGATTTTTAGAACTAGTTTTCGTGGGGTGTCGGTGAAGCTCTCGGTCGGTTCAGGTTTTGAGCAAACAATCGCTCGATATAATGCTCTGGGGCATTTCTCGGTCGTGGACTCTGCGGAAGATGAATTGGCGGCCGTTTTGTTTACCTCTGGTTCGACTGGGCCCGCGAAGGGAGTGTGTTATGCGCACGGTATGTTTGTCGCTCAGGTGGAAGCGATACGTGCGCAGTATGGCATAGCGCCTGGTGAAGTGGACCTGCCGATGTTGCCCGTGTTTGCTTTGTTTAATCCGGCGTTGGGAATGTGCACCGTGGTTCCAGAGATGAATCCCAGTCGCCCCGCGACGGTTGATCCAGAAAAGATCGTGCGGGCGATTCAGCAGAACTCGGTGACCAATAGTTTTGGTTCGCCAGCATTATGGACCAAGATTGCGCGTTACTGTGAGGCGCATGCAGTGACGCTGCCGAGTGTGAGACGTATTTTGATGGCGGGCGCACCTGTGCCGCCGGCGTTGATGCAGCAGATGAAAGCGATTATTCCGAACGGCGAGATTCATACGCCGTACGGAGCCACTGAGGCTTTGCCTGTGAGTTCGATCGCATCGACGGAGGTGTTGAGCGAGACTGCCGTGCGCACCGCGCTGGGGGAGGGTACTTGCGTGGGTAAACCGTTACCGGGGGTGGATGTACGAATTATTGAGCCAGTTGATCGGCCGATTGCGACTTTTGCTGAAATCGTAGAGCTACCAGTCGGAGCGATTGGCGAAATTCTCGTGCGTGGCCCGTCTGTCACGCGTAGCTACGACCAGCGTCCAGATGCGGACGCTGATGCGAAAATCGCCGATGGCGTGGGGCATTGGCACCGCATGGGCGACCTCGGTTGGATCGGTGAGGCCGGCCGCTTGTGGTTCTGTGGCCGTAAAATCGAACATGTGCAGACTGCGGAAGGGCCGCTTTACACGGATTGCTGTGAGGCGATTTTTAATGCTCATCCGCAAGTGTTTCGCTCGGCGTTGATTGATGTCGGCGGTGGACGTCCTGCGATGGTGATCGAGCCAGAGGCGGGCGTATTTCCGGCCGGCGGCGCGGCGCGTGCAGAGTTTATCGAAGGTCTGCGTGAGATCGCTCAGCAGCATGCCATGACGAGCACGATTGACGCGTTCTTTTTTGAGAAATCGTTGCCGGTGGATGTGCGGCATAATGCTAAGATTCATCGTTTGTCGCTTGCGAAGAAGTTTGCAGGGGCGTAAATCTGCCTGTGTATGAAGATTTTGGTGACAGGTGGTGGCGGCTTTGTGGGTGGCTACGTGATTGAGCGTTTATTGGCGCGCGGTTACAGCATGCGGTCGATCGGTCGATCGCCCCAACCGCAGTTGGAAGCTCAAGGCGTAGAGGTCGTGTGTGGTGATCTTACGGCTGCAACGGCGGTGTCGGCTGCATGTGAGGGTGTAGATGCGGTGTTTCACGTGGCGGCGCGTGCGGGTGTGTGGGGCAGTTGGGAGAGCTATTATCAGCCCAATGTGATTGGCACGCGTAATGTGGTGGCGGCGTGTCGCGAGCAGGGCGTCGGCCGTTTGATTTATACCAGCACGCCGAGTGTAGTGTTTAATGGCCAGCCGATCCGTGGCGGTGATGAGTCGTTGCCGTACGGTAAAAAATGGCTATGTCACTATGCGCATACCAAGGCGATTGCTGAGGAAGAGGCGTTGGCTGCGAATTCGGACTCTTTAAAGATTGTGGCCTTGCGACCGCATCTGATCTTCGGGCCAGGCGATCCACATCTTTTGCCGCGTGTCCTTGCGAGTGTGCAAGCGGGGCGTTTGAAAATCATTGGCGATGGCAAGAATCGTGTGGATGTATCGTATGTGGGCAATGTGGCTGACGCGCATCTGGATGCGTTCGATGCCTTAGCAGCAGGCACGGGCGCAGGTCAGGCATATTTTATTTCGCAAGGAGAGTCGGTTGAACTGTGGCCGTGGGTGAATTCGATTTTGGAAGGCTTAGACCATGCGCCGTTGACCAAACAGGTACCATTGCCGCTTGCGTATGCTGTCGGTGCTCTGTGTGAGGCGCTGTGGAAAATACTCGGCCGCCGGGATGAGCCGCCAATCACGCGTTTTGTCGCGGTGGAGTTGGCTAAGGATCACTATTTCGACATCAGTGCAGCGCGGCGACATTTAGGCTATTTGGCCACCACGCCAATGGCAGAGGCGCTGGATCAGACGATATTGGACTTGAAGCAGCGTGGTTTCTAAATGCCAGATCGCCAACAATCTTTTCTGACGATCGAGCTGCTGAGCCGTGGATCTATTGCTGAGTCTTTATGATTTAATTGAGTGGATGTCGATCAATACGAGGGCGGGTCGCCCTCGCTACTAAATCAGTTAAGAGCGTTGCCGTTTTGCTTCGTAGAGGCAGACGGCTGCGGCTGCGGCGACATTGAGCGAGTCAGCTCTGCCGGCCATCGAGATACGAATGCGCTCGTTTGTATGGCGAAGCCAAAAGTCGCTTAGACCATCGCTTTCGCTGCCGAACAATAGTGCGGTGGGCTTTTTGTAGTCGATGTCCCAGTGTAGGCTTTTGGTGTCGGGAGTGGTCGCAACAGTTTGAATCTGATGTTTCGTGAGCCATTCTGATAGGTAAGCTTGCTCGGTGCAGACGATCGGCAGTGCAAAAACTAGGCCTTGAGAGGAACGGATTGCGTTGGGGTTGTAGAGATCGAGTACACAGTCCACCAGAATTACGGCATCTGCGCCGGCACCGTCAGCACTGCGAAGGATTGCGCCAAGATTGCCAGGTTTCTCGATACCTTCAAGTACCAGCAGTAGAGGCGCTGCAGGCAAGTCGAGTTCCTGAATCGAGTGCCTTTGCTGTTTGGCGATCGCGATAATGCCGTCGGGCCCTTCGCGATAGGCAGCTTTATTGAAGGCATCTTCGCTCATGCGCACTCGCAGTGGGCCATCATTGTCGCAGCTATCAGCAATAAAGGTTCCGTGCTCAGCGGAGGGGAAGCATTCTGGACAGTAGTAGATGGTTTCCACTTCATAGCCAGAGCCCATGGCGTGACCGAGCTCGCGCAGGCCTTCGACCAGAAAGCATTTTTGGCGGTCGCGGTGTTTGCGTTCGCGAAGCCGGACGAGATTTTTGACTTGATCGTTTTGGCGGCTCTGAATGTAGGCGTCTTGCATATTATTGGAGACAATAAGGGCAGAAAGTTGATCGATGGGAAGCTTGTTATGGATTTTAAGGTTGCAGGATGCGGCTGCATTGGGGAGGGCATTGGGATGCAACCACCGAAAAATTTTGTGCCAGAGCCTTTTGAGTATCATCAAGAGGTCGAAGTGACCGTTGAGAGTTTGACTAATTTAGGGATGGGCGTCGCTCGTGTGGATGGCTGGGTGGTGATGGTGCCATTCGTGATTCCTGGTGAACGCGTCAAGGCGCGCATCTATCGTAATTTTCAAAATTATTCGGATGCGGACCTGGTCGAAGTGCTTGAAGCGTCGCCGGATCGTGTCGAGCCGCGTTGTCCACTGTTTCAGAAGTGCGGTGGTTGCCAGTATCAACACATGACTTATGCGCGTCAGCTTAAGGAGAAGACACAGCACGTTGAGGAGCTGATGCAGAAGCTCGGAGAGATCGACCATCCGGTGCAGTTGTCGCATGGTTCGCCGAAGGAATATAATTACCGTTCCAAGATCACGCCGCATTATGAGCGTCCGGCGAAGGATGGCTCGCAGCCGATTGGATTTTTGCAATATGGTCGCCGCAACCAAATCCTCGATGTCGAGCAGTGCCCAATCGCGACTGATGCGATCAACGCCGCATTGCCAGAGGCGCGCGAAGGGGCACGCCTCGGGGGTGGTAAGAAGCGCCGCCAACGTGGTGGCACCATACTAATGCGCGATGTCATCGAAGGTGTGGTGACTGATCCGCAGGAGATCGTCTCCGAGCGAATCGGTAATCACACATTCCAGTTCAAGGCTGGGGAGTTTTTCCAAAATAATCCTTTCATCCTGCCTGAACTGGTCGAGCATGTGGCGCGTGAGGCATCACTGCTTGGCGCACGCTATTTGGTGGATGCGTATTGCGGCGTCGGTTTGTTTACGCTCTCGACATCAAAATCGTTTGAACTGTCCGCGGGCGTTGAAATCAGCGAGCCCGCAGTGCGTTGGGCGCAGGCGAATGCGACGATTAGTGCAATCAAGAATGTGCGCTTCGTGATCGGTAAGGCCGAGGCGATCTTTAACGGCCTGAAGTTCCCTGCTGAACAGACTGCGGTGGTGATCGATCCGCCGCGTAAGGGCTGTGATGCGAGCTTTCGGCAGCAATTAATGCAATTTCGCCCGCAGCGGATCGTCTATGTGTCCTGCGACCCGGCGACTCAGGCGCGTGATTTGAAGGAGTTTGTCGAAGCGGGTTATGATATTACATTGATCCAGCCATTTGACCTATTTCCGCACACGCGGCATATTGAAAATGTCGTATCGTTGACACTCTCTTCAAGGCCTCCGCTGGTTGCCGCTGCCGAACTCGAAGACGAGTTGTGTGGCGAGATCGAAAATTAGGGTTGACGCATCCACACTCAGGGGCATGTTTCTGCCTCTTTTCCTTAAAACCGAATTTATTTTTTTATGTCAATCGAAGTCCAAGTCCGTAAAGGTGAGCCCATTGAACGTGCGCTCCGCCGCCTCAAGAAACGCCTCGACCGCGAGGGTACGATTCACACGATCCGTGCGAACCGTTATTTCGTAAAGCCTGCTCAGGTAAAGCGTCGTAAGCGTAAGGAACTAGATTTTAACAATATGCTTCGCGTTCGTTACTCAAACATGTAAGTTTATTAGTGCGGTGCCACAAGCACTTGTCCTAGGTTGAGTCCCGCTCCCGTGTAATGCGTGTCGGGACTTTTTTCTGCCCTATTATTGCCATGAGTGATATTTTCGACCGTTTATCTTTATCGACCTGCTGGTGTTCCGCTCGGCATACGGATGGTTATGAAATGATCGAAGAGATGGTGGGGCTAGGATTTAAGCAGATTGAACTGAGCCATGGCATCCGCATTTCGCTGGTACCTGGGATTCTTCGAGCGGTTGAAGAAGGGCTGGTTAAGATCTCTTCGGTGCATAACTTTTGTCCATTGCCGAATGGCGTGCAGCACGCCGCACCAAATCTCTATCAGCCATCGACCGCTGATAAGCGGGAGTTGTGGTTGTGGAATCAATACACAAAGCAGACGCTTGATTTTGCGGTTAAGGTGGGCGCAGGTCGGATTGTGATGCATTCTGGCAGCACTAGGTATTTTTTTGAGTCTCCAGAACGGAAGCTGGAGAAGTGGATCGAAGCAGCGGATCTTAAGGCCTGCGATTTGTTGGGCAATCAAGCGTTTGAGGCAGGTCGTGATCGTGCGATGAAGCGGATTCAACGAGCTTCGAAGAAATCGATGCCACGTATTGTACAGAGTTATGAGCGTGCGATTCCTTGGGCTAAAGAGCGTGATTTGATATTGTGCCTAGAAAATCGCGAAGGCATGACAGAAATGCCGATCGATGCGGAGTACGCCGATTTCCTCAAAGAACTGACCGAGTCAGAGTATATTGGCTATTGGCATGATACTGGCCATGCTCAGATTAAGCATCAGCGCGGACTACTCGATCATCGTGCACATTTGACTGCGATGGCGGATCGGTTAAAGGGATTCCATTTACACGATGTGTCGGATAGTGGGCTCGACCATCAGGTGCCGGGCACGGGCACGATTGATTTTAAAATGATTGCCGAGTTTGTCCGCCCAGAGCACACGCTGGTACTCGAACTCAGTCCGCGATTAACTACCGAAGAAGTGCGAGCTTCCCGTGATTATATCGGTAGGGTCTTGGCTTGACCTAAGTGCCGCTTTTCGGGTGTGACAAATTAAGTGCCAGTTGGCACTTCCGGGCAACAATTGAGCCATTTTGTCGCTTTGTTAAAAATAGTTACTTATCTGTAAGTAGTTGTATGCAAGGGGTTTGTGATTATGATTATAGTTGGCATAGTATATGCAGTATGATTCATTGTAACTTAACCAAAGGAGGAAATACGATGAAGCTCATACGCTATGAATATCCACAATTGCCTAGCGCCGGTTCTTTAAATCGTCTATTTGACCTCGGAATGCCAACAGTCGAGCGTTTCGGTGGACTTATTGATGATTTATTTGGCTCGGAGGCTAGTTTAAACCAACCCGCAGTCGATCTCTATGAAGACGATAACAACTTCTTTGCACGTATGGAATTACCAGGCGTGAAAAAAAATGTCATCGATTTGGAGCTCGAAAATGCAGTCCTGACCTGCAGCGGCAATTATTCGGAGAAGACTAAGAATACTGAAACAGACTACAGTTTTCAGCGTTCTATTTCTGTTCCCGATGGCGTTGCGCTTGATCGGGTCTCCGCTGATTGTGAGGACGGCGTCCTTACTATCCAAATGCCCAAGAAGGACGCGTCTAAGTCGCGTCAAATCTTGGTCAAATAATTGAAAACCTTAGAAAGGAATTGAATCATGAAGACTACAGAACTTGATACTAAGACTACGACTGAGCCGAGGGCTCAAACTCACACATGGCGACGGCCTCGCTACGATGTGTTGGAAAGTGATGATGCCTTTGACGTCAGAGTTAGCTTGCCAGGCGTCCAGCGTGGAGGAGTGAATATCTCTGTTGATGGTGATGATCTAAGCATCACTGGGACGCGTACTCACTCCGCGATTGAGGGCTGGCGCCCACTTCGACGAGAGTTGCCGGAGGGGGATTATCGCCTAAACTTACGTTTAAACGTCGGTGTGAAGGAGGCAAATATTCGTGCTCACGTTGAAGACGGGATCCTAGATCTGAGACTGCCTAAGGCTGATGTCTGTAAAGCGCGTAAGATTAAGGTGAATTAAGGCATCTGGCGAATGGATTCAAGGGCGGCTCTATTCTGGGCCGCCCTTTTTTCGTTCTTCGTCGATTAGCGGGAAGACGTCACTGATCAACATGGATTTTTTCACCATCATCCTCCTTCGCCAAGGCTACGGCGGACAGGCCGCTCTGCTACGTCGACAGTTCACATAGATAGAATTTCTTGAACCTAAGATTACTGGAAAGTTAAGGTTCATCCGCACCAAGGGCATAATAACAAGCATGCTCACCATGGGATTCGGTTCCGCCATAGGCTAGATAAGTGGTTCTATGCGCCCCTTCCCCGGTAAATGACGAAGAACCTTTTTTTGACCAGTCTATGGTGGTGCGCTTTGGCGGGATGATTTTAACTGAAACTGCCAGCTTTACGCTTGCTTTGCACTGCGAGGCTCGTTTTCCTCTCCGCTCTTGTTCCACTGGATCAGGAGAATGTGAGGCCCTTGGCTTCATTTTATTCAAAATTAACCAATCAATAACAACATAAGAAACCTTCATTTCTCCCCAGGATTTATCCTAGGGCTTTGAACTATATATCATGGATGTAACACCAAAAGACCTTTTCGACGCAGGCGTTCACTTCGGCCACCAGCTTCGCCGCTGGAATCCAAAGTCCAAGCCATACGTTTACGCTAATATCAACGGCATCTCCATCATCGATTTGGAGCAGACTCACGCGCTTCTTGAAAAAGCATATGCTTTTATCGAAGAAACCGTTGCTTCCGGTAAAGAAGTCCTCTTCATCGGCACTAAGGGTCAAGCGCAAGAAATCATGCGTGAAGCTGCGACTGCTTGCCAAATGCCTTTTTGCGTCAATCGCTGGATGGGTGGTGGTCTCACGAATTTCACCACCATTAAAACTTCGCTTGGTAAATACCGCAAGTTTTTGCAGATGGATACAGATGGCGGTCTCGAAAAACTTCCAGGTAAGGAAGAGGCAGCTGTGCGCCGCCAAATGAGCCGTATGAACCGCAACTTCGAAGGGATGCTCAACGTGAGTGAACTTCCTGCGGCACTCTTTATCGTTGATACCAAGAACGAAGAAATCGCAGTTGCAGAAGCACGTCGCCTCGGCATCCCTGTGATCGGTTTGGTGGATACAAACTCTGACCCAACAATCCTCGATTATCCTATTCCGGGTAATGATGATGCAGTTAAGTCAATTCGTATCATTGTTGAAACAATCGTGGAAGCCGCACAAAATGGTCTAGCTCATCGTGAAGCTAAGAAGGTGCAAAAAAGCGCTCCTTTGGTTCGTGAGCAGACTTTCGAGCAGGAAGAAGACGTCGATGTGACACTTCCAGCTGGTTACGGCGAAGACGAAGCAAAGCCTGCTGCTGAGTAATCAGTTGCTGACCACAGGTCTCAATTTTACATAAAATTAAAAGCTAAAATATAGAAACATGAGTGTTCAAATTACAGCAAAGATGGTTGGCGAACTGCGCGGAAGCACAGGCGCTGGACTAATGAACTGCAAAAAAGCATTGGTTGAAACAGAGGGTGACTTTGAGAAAGCTGCTGATCTTCTTCGTAAGAAGGGTGAAGCAACTGCTGCAAAGAAATCTGGTCGTGATGCAAGCGAAGGTCTGGTCGAGACTTACATCCACCTCGGTGGTAAGGTCGGCGTGATGGTTGAAGTGAATTGCGAAAGTGATTTCGTTGCTAAGACTGATGACTTTAAGCAACTCATTCGCGACATCGCGATGCATATCGCTGCGGTTAACCCAGCGTGCATCTCTCGAGATGACATCGATCCTGCGATCGTTGCTACTGAGCGTAAGGTTGCTGAAGAGCAAGCCGAAGGTAAGCCAGAACGTGCAATCGCTAGTATTGTCGAAGGTAAGCTCAATAAGTTCCTCGCGGAATCTTGCCTGTTAGAGCAAGCCTACGTGAAGAACCCTGATCAAACCGTGCAGCAGTTGCTCACAGAGATGATCGCTAAAATGGGCGAGAACATGGTGATTAAGCGTTTCGCTCGTTTCGAAGTCGGCGTGTAACAAGTCTCCGTATTATAAAATTTCAAAAAGCCCTTCGTTCTCTGAGCGAGGGGCTTTTTTGTGTCTGGAGTGGTAGTGTCTTGCACTGCTGTAAAGAGATGTAGCCATCGCACTCTGCGCCGTGTCATATGATTACTCTACCCCACCAACCGACCAAGCACAGTCTGCAGAGTGGGTCGTATATGATCCGCCAATGCCTGGTTCGCATACACTACCCAATTCACGGCACTGGTCGTATCGAGTGGACAGTTCAGTGGACTACCATCGGGATGCTCCAGGATGCAGCCCGCCTCTTCGAGGATGAGCGCACAGCACACGTCATACGGATGGGCGCTGAGGTTTTCTTCAATGTCCAGCACACGAAACACCAGCGGTCGAATGTCTGCAATGAAGCGATCGTGCCCACTTAAGATTTCGTAGAATTGTCCGCCGGTAGAGATGTATTGATCGTTGAATACCAGAGGCGTGCCATCGCTAGATTCGCTGTAGAGTTTGTCCCACAGAAGTTCTTCAATTTGTGAAATTAGGGTACTGCCAGCAGGAAAGAATCGGCAAATCGTGCCGAAGGCGTGGCGCACATCATGCGCTTGACTCGGCTGTAGGTCGAGGGGGGCTGGTTTGAAATTGTTGCGAATGTCGAAGGCCGTAGCCTGCATCCCGCCGCCACGAGTCGCGCTGAGTTGGTCGGCTCGCCATTGACGGGTGGTGGGGATTTCGGTCATCGCGCTTACTTCGATGTCGCCCAGTGTATTGTCTTCACCGCGCTGTGGTGCGATGGCCGCGAGTATCCAAGCCGCGCGCTTGTCATACATGATGCCGCGCGTGCCATCGATCGGATCAATGATGCACTTGAGCGTAGTGTCTTCTAGTTTGGTCCCCAGTGGGAAGCAAAGCGTGTGTGCATCATCTAGCCCTTCCATGATTATTTGCACCGGCCAATCGGCGGTCCAGTTATCCTCAAACCATTTGAATATCGCGTGATCAGCAATCGTATCGATCGCGTAGATCACATCCGCCGCCGTCTCTTCAGTGATCGCCGCGAGCTGATCGGTCGTGCGGTTGTCACGCTCCAGGAGGATTGCTCCGAGAGTGTAGCGCTGCAGGGCGCAGAGTGATTGGCGAAGGACTTCTTTGTCGGCAGCAGAAAGTGTCATATTGCTAGTGCTACACGATTTGGGAGGCGCGTCCAGAGTTTGTCGGGCGGTTTTTGCGAGTGGCCTCGATCGTGAGATCGGGGAGCGTTGTGCAGGCTTCTGGTCTTGCCATATAGACGTATCAAACAAATCTACCGGCATGTCAGATCGATATGTAGTAATAATGGCCGGTGGCCGAGGTGAGCGTTTTTGGCCCGAGAGCCGCTTGGCGTGTCCGAAGCAATTGCTGCCGATTGTCGGCGACAAGGCGATGTTGGCGCAAACCATCGATCGCCTCGACGGGCTCGTGCCTGCCAAAGATGTGTTTGTGATTACCAATGTGGAGCAACGCGCTGCTGTGCTCGAAGTGTGCCCAGAGCTCGACCCCGCGAAGGTGATCGGCGAACCAGTCGGTCGCGATACCGCTGCCGCGGTTGGCCTCGCGACAATATTGGTGGCGCGGGAGAATCCGAATGCATCGTTTGCGATGTTACCGTCCGATGCCGTGATTCATAATGCCGAGGGGCTACGTTCCACTTTGGAGACAGCCTTCGAAGCGGCTGAGGCCAATCCTGTGTTGGCGACGGTCGGCATTACCGCTGCGTTTCCAGCCACGGGTTACGGTTACATTCAGCAGGGCGATGCACTCGGTCAATTTGCCGGACGCGACGTATTTAATGTAAAGTGCTTCGTTGAGAAACCGAACCTGGAGACCGCGCAGAGCTATCTCGATTCGGGCGACTATTTTTGGAATGCGGGTATGTTCGTTTGGTCCGTTGCATCCATCACTGCCGAGCTGGCGAAGAACACGCCGTCACTTTGGGCTGCTTTGCAGGCCATCGATACAGGTCTTGCCGCCGGCACCGCAATCGATCCTTTACTCGAAGCGCACTATCCGAACTTAGAGAAGATCTCTGTGGACTATGCGATTATCGAAAAGGCTGAAAATGTAGTGATGGTCGAATCTGGATTTGATTGGGACGACGTGGGCGAGTGGCCCGCAGTCGAGCGCCACTATCCAGCCGATGAGGCAGGCAATGTGGTGCGCGGCAACGCTCACATTCAAGATTCCAGTAACAACATCGTATTTTCAAGAGACGACGATCACCTCGTCGCATTGCTCGGCGTGCAAGATCTCATCGTCGTGAAAACCGACGATGCCACGCTCGTGTGCCATAAAGATAAGGCGCAGGAGATTAAGGCACTCGTTCAAGCGATCGGCGCAAAAGAAGCACTGAAGCACTTGATGTAAATCCACTGAGTATGTTCTCCTCTCTTCTCTCTCCAGTTTCAGGTCTCCGATCTCAGGTCTCTTAAATTCATGAATTATTTAGGTATCGATTGGGGCGAGAAGCGCATCGGACTCGCGCATGCGGACGAGGTTGGCATCGCCGTGCCGTTACCAGCTGCGGTTGCTGCGACGAAAAAAGGGCGTCTCCAGCATATCGAAGAAATAATTAAGACGCGGTGCGTTCATGAGATCGTTTGCGGCTATCCATTGAATATGGATGGATCGGTCGGAACTAGAGCCAAGGAGGTCGATGTGTTTATCGACGAGATCCAGAAGCGCTTTGGCTTGCCCGTGCATCGGATCGACGAGCGGCTATCGAGCCACTCGGTGGAGCAGGGATTGAAGCAGCAAAAGAAGAAGGTCGACCGCCGTAGCGGTGAGACTGATTCCCGTGCGGCCGCATTAATCCTTCAGGATTTCATCGAAGAGCAAAACATGAATGATCCGATCCCGTTTCCTGAGCTAGATGGCTTGGATTGATGTTAGGGGGAATTTACCAAATTCTCTGAATTCCTGTCTTGACCCACTCGTATAGGTGAGGGCATCTTACGCGCCTCGATAACGCGGGTATAGTTTAGAGGTAAAACATCTGCCTTCCACGCAGAGGTCGTCGGTTCGATTCCGTCTACCCGCACCATCGATAAACACTGGGACGGCTAGTGTTTAAGGGGGCTAAAGGAAATGCTCCGCAAAATGGACAGTTCGGATTCGTTCGGCCAATTTCGGGTTAATTCGGAAAAACCCCCTATTTGGGGGCAGACTTTTGGGCAGACTTTTAGTGTTCATACGTAACATTGCACGCCAAACAGGTGCTTGCGTCATAATAGTGGTTCGCTAAATATTGAGATAGATGACCAAATCTTTTCAAAAAGCTAAAACAGAGTCAGTTGTTGAGGACGACATTGCCGTCCGTCGAGCCATTGACGCCAGAGGCCGACGCCAGGCACGCCGGCGGCTGCATATTTTGCGCACGCAGTGGGGAGAACCCACGGCTTAGTGGTCATGGTATGGATGGCGAGTCTGTCTAGATTTTGCATAAAAAAGGTGTTTGGTTTTCGGTTGCCCAGTTTTCGGTTTCAACTGGTAAACTGGTAAACTGAGAGCGCTCGCTTCCTAAAAGCGATGTGTTTTCTCGATATGGAGGATGGTCATCTCAGAGTCTTCGAGGATTTCGTAACTATGTGGGAGGGCCGCGTCGAATTTGAGCGCTTGACCTAGTTTGAGTGTATGTTGCTCACGAGGCAGGCTGATGTTGATACTGCCTGAGCGTAGCCAGCAGATTTCAAATTCGTCGCCATGTGCTTCAGGTTTCGAGAGAAAGCTGCCAGCCTTCGCTGTGGCTTGGAAGCAATCGAGGCCCTTGAAGCTGATCTTTTCAAAGTCGAAGGGGCCGGAGGTGTAGGCCTCTGCGGTCTTGCAATGTGCAGAGCAAGACTCGGCGAGGTTCAGCAGGTCGGTGGCTGAAAGTCCGAAGATACGGGCAAGACGATACAGTGTATCTAGCTCGATCATGTTATGGTTGCGTTCGAGCTTCGAGAGCCCCGCGATTGAGACCCCAGACTGCTTGGAAACATCGTCT
Organism: Opitutia bacterium; assembly: GCA_029252625.1. GTDB lineage: Bacteria > Verrucomicrobiota > Verrucomicrobiia > Opitutales > Coraliomargaritaceae > Lentimonas. The sequence continues at coordinate 26,882 of JAQXBA010000120.1, forward strand.
AATGTCATGCCTGCACGCTTGCGTAGGACACGCACGATTGAGAAATCGAGGGTCAAATCGGATGGGTTCATGCTTTTTAAGTTGCTTTGGAGGTAAAAAATGTCAACAAATTTATCTCATAAGTTAAATTTAAGATTTTTACAGTATGAATGAGACCACACTATCTAGCGGCTTTGACGCCATTCCACAGGCGATTTTAGACAAGTTAACACGATTTGATATGCCCGCAGTGCGCGGGATTGATGCATCCGAGCAAACTATGGAGGTCGCGGGTGTAACAGTTCCTGTGTATCAGTGTGAATCCCTTGTGCTTGGTAGTGGTGCCGCTGGGATGCGTGCGACGGTCGAGTTGCAGCGTCGAGGCGTCGATGTGTTGGTTGCCAGCACGGGCTTGTTCGCAGGCACGTCGGCTTGCTCCGGGTCTGACAAGCAAACGCTCTACACGGCTAGCACCGATTACAAAGGCGACAATTTTGTGAAATATGCACAGAGCCTTTGCAGTGGTGGTGCGATGGATTTTTCGACTGCCTACGTTGAAGCTGTTGGATCGATCGATGCGATGGGTGGTTTGCAATATATGGGCTTACCGTTGCCGCATGATGATCAGGGTGCGATTTTACGTTACCAGACCGACCATGACGAAGCGGGGCGCGCGACGAGTTGTGGTCCACGCACATCGAAGCTGATGGTGAAGGTGCTGTTCGAAGAAGCGCTCACCCTGGGGGTGCGCATTCTGCCGAGTTGCAGTGGTATTCAGATCGTCAAGGAGACGGTTGACGGCGCAGAGCGCGTCTGCGGTTTGATTGCGCTGCATCGTGAAGAGAAGCGCAATGACTACGGCCTCATTTTTATTCGTTGTGAAGATCTGATCATCGCAACCGGTGGTCCCGGTGAATTGTATCGCGACAGTGTGTATCCGCATCATTGCCATGGTGGCCTGGGCCTCGCGCTCGAAGCGGGCGTCGAACTTTGTAATGTCACCGAGAGTCAGTTCGGTATTGGCACGCCGCGCACGAATTTTCCATGGAATCTTTCCGGCACTTATGTGCAAGTGATGCCGCGCATCTATTCCGTCGATGCCGAGGGTAACGAAATTCATTTCCTCAAGCGCTTCTACCGCACGACGCGGGAGATGGTTTCCAACACGTTCCGCAAGGGCTACCAGTGGCCTTATCACTCCACGCGCATGTTAGACTATGGCTCCAGCCTTCTAGATCTTGCCGTGTTTCTCGAGCAACAAGCGGGCCGTAAGGTCTATCTCGATTTCCTTCGCAATCCAGAGCCAGTCAATGAGGGGGATGATTTCTCGCTGGATAACCTCGATCCCGATGTTCGTGAATATTTGGAAAACAATGAAGCGCTACAGGAATTGCCAATCGACCGTCTGCGCCGGATGAACCCGCTCGCCATTGAGCTCTACCGAATGCATGGCAGCGATCTGGCGGCCGAACCGCTGGAGTTTGCGATGAACAATCAGCACATGAATGGTGGTATCCTGATCGATGATTGGGGGCGCACCAGTCTCGCAGGTTGTTATGCCATCGGTGAAGCTGCCGGTAGTCATGGGGTGACACGTCCCGGGGGCGCGGCGCTCAACTCAGGTCAAGTCTTTGGCAAGCGCGTCGCGCTTGCGATCAAACGTGCGCGTGATGGGAAAACGAATACAGTCGCGGATGCTGCTGTCGTCAGTGGTGCGATCGAGGGCACACTTAAAGATGCGGATCGCTTTGTGAGTGGCGGCAGTGTTCGCAAGCCGAAGGTTGTAAAGACTGAGATTCAAGCACGCATGAGTGACAATGCCGGAATCATTTGCACGGCGGATGAAGTGAAGTCCGCGCTCGAAGCCGCGACGGCCTTGCGCTGCGAAGTCGAAGCGGAAGGGTTACAGGTCAGTTCAGCATCGATGGTGGGGCAGGCTTTTCGCTGGCGTCACATGGCGTGGGTGTCTGAAGCGGTTCTGACGGCGCTCGATTACTATATTAGTGCAGGCGGCGGCAGTCGTGGGGCACGAGCGATTTGCTCGGAAGATGGCACGCGGTGTCCGGATGCGAAGGTCGAGGACTTGAGTCGTTTCAACTTTATCGAAGAGCAGGCCAAGGATCGCGAAGAGAAACTGATCGTCAGTCGTGTCGAAGAGGGGCTTCAGGTCAGTGCGCTACCCGTCGACCTCACTCCCGAGGTGCAGCGAGAATTCTTCGAAAAGGGGTGGGGCTCTTATTTGATCAAGGAGGGGTAGCCCTGAATGCACTGAGTCAAACGCATCGCAATCCCGTAGGCTGATTCTCTAAGTTTACAGTTCAGACTTCGCCCGCTGAAACTCACGCTGCCAGTGCCCGTTCTTGGGGAGTTCGATCCCGTGCTGCTTACAGCGCTTGCGGATGGCGCTGTCCGAGACGTTCAGATCAAGGGCTAAGCGTGAGAGCGGCTTTGCCCATACCAGCTTCTTTAGCTGTGCATCGGTTGGCCATTCTACGAGTGCATTCCTCTCTCGTGAAGTGAAGCTTCCAGCTTTTGGTAGTGAGTCACTGTTGTTGCCAAGCTGGCACCTCCGGCGGCCTTGACTGCCGTTTCTGCATCGCTTATCTGTTCAGGTGTTAGAAGTGTTCTTTGTAGGGTTGGTGCGTTTTTGGCATCCTCCACCTCAGCCTCAAGCTCGGCTCGATAGTTGACCGCATCTGCAAATACTTTGAAAGACTTCCTTATGCGGCCACCTGAAGGTTTATAGCCTTCAACGCGATACAGCTTCTTTCCGCTCTTTCCTTTCTCGGTCTTAACGCTGAACCTCTCTTGTTTTTTGTGTCTGGCCATACTATTAGTTTTGGGCAGACTTCAATATTTTAAAATGTATAGAAGGTTAAGTTGTTCTCTTTTAGTAGTTTCTAGTTTTGTATGCCTGCCTTCCACGCAGAGGTCGTCGGTTCGATTCCGTCTACACGCACCATTGTCACCCACAAAAAGGCCAGCATCTCGATGCTGGCTTTTTTGTGGGTGGATATCTGCGGAGGTGGAGACTGAAGTAGAAGCGGCAAGAAGCCGCTTCTACGGTCTTCAGATCCTGGGCTTGAGGATCAACACGCCGTCGTGGGCTTCGGCGATTTCGCGCATGATGTTGGCGAAGCGGGTGTTGCCTTGTGGAGCTCCGATAAGGAAGGGGTTGATCAAAGTGGGGAATCCGATCGCACTCACGGATACTGGACGCTTCTTCGTCGTTGGATCGCGCGGGTTGAGCCGGTCGAGCTTGAGGAGAAAGCTTTGGGTGGATCCGCGGAAGTCGTCGCCCACTACGTAGAGGCTCATATGCTCATCTGGATTGAGTATGCTCTTGAGGTCGTGGAAGGCTCTGCGCATCCCGGGTTCGGGATCGCTGACACTGAGTATCGGGTAGTTGAGGACCGCTCGTAAGGCTTGCTGGCGTAGGCCAGGAGTGTCGGGTAGCCAGAAGCCTCGGCGGTCACGAAGCATGTAGTTACCGCTGGTATCGATAAATTGAATACTTTTCACTTCGGGCAGGCTATCGAGCAGCTCGGTGATTTGCTCAATCACGCCGAAGTGGAGCTGATTGGTCATTTGGTTGCGCATGCTGCCGGAGGTATCGATGATGAAGGCGACGTGGGTCGCATCGGCGGGTAAGCCAATGGGCGGGAGGTCCTCGTGCTTAAAGCTTTGAATGAGCCGAGTGGCTTCGGCGGCAGCTTGCTGGCTGGTGCTGAGGTTGGCCTGTTTGCTGTCGAACTCTTGTTGAAGGTCGGCGAGCGTGGTCTCCAACTCTTGGATGATCGATTGTATGCGCTGTCGCTCTTTATCGGTTTGCTTGCTGTGGATGGACGCTTCGAGCAGTGCGGCTTTGTTGGCGACGTCTGCTTCGAGTTGGGCGAGTTGAGCTCGCATGGCTTGCAGCATGGGAACGTCGACCTCGCTTTCGACGCCCGCCTTGCCAGAGCCGATGGACAGGATGAATAGCAACAGGATTGCGCCAAACCCACAGCAGAGGCAGTCAAGAAAGGAGAGGCTGAACACCTCCATCTGTCGGCGTTTGATCACTATTTAATGAATAATGGCGGATGGGTAATGGCTAAATAAGTTGTCATTATGGATTATCTATTAGTCATTGCCTCGTTAGAGGCTTGGCCAGTCGTTGTCGGGGATCAGGGTGATGCCGTTGGTGCGGGCGCTGAGTTTCCAGAAGAGGCCTGCGGCGGAAGGATCGCCCTCGAAGGGGAAGAGGATGGCGTTGAACGGGTAGTTTGGCCGTGTCGCCATGGCACTGTTAAAGAGCTTTACGCGGTCGGCCTCGGATAGGCCGCGTTGACTCGGATTGGGCGCCGTTGGGAGGCCGTCGCTGATAAACAAGAGACTGCTTGGGCGCTCTTTGAGTTGACCGATGGTGTGTAGGGCTTTGGAGAGATCTGCGCCGCCTACGGCTTCGAGTTTGTCGAGTCGTTCGAGCGTGGTGAGTAGGGCGCTGTTGTCGTAGGGATCGATGTAGGGGCTTTGGGCACTGCCGGATACGGCGATGGTGGCTTCATTCATCTGCAAGATGGCGACCTTGGTGCCCTTCGGGATTGCGGCGATTACGGCGCGCACTGCCGCTTTTGCGCGCAGCCATTTTTCGGAGCTGGCACCGCTGTTGTTGCGGATTATTTCGAGGGCGCTCTTCGCATCTTTGGCCAGCATGCTACCTGAGTTTTCGAGTAAAATGATGGCGCGCGGCCCGCGTAGGCGTAGTCCGGATAGGTAGCTCTGATCGGCGGAGGGACGGTCGAGCCCTGCGACGGCATCGACGGTTTCGGTCTTTATGTCGAGTGTCGCAAGTGCCTCGGTTTGATCTTCGATGGCTTTAGCGAGGCGCTCTTGTTCGGCTGCTAGTTCGGCAACGTTGGTAGCATTGGCATCGGGTTGCGGGTCGAGTACGGCGATGTCTTTCTCTAGGGATTTTTGTTTGGCTTCGGCGGCTTCGATCGCTTGTTGCAGGGTCTCTTCGGCGGCGAGGGATTGCGTGGCTTCTTCCTGTGAGTCGATGATTTGGCTCTTCGCGGTGAGAATAAAGAGCAACAACACAGCACCGAACCCGCAACAGATGCAGTCGATAAACGACAGTGCGGAGCTTTGTGCTTCTCGGCGTTTCATGGATGGAGCCGCGCTGCGCGCGGAGTAAGAGTTAGAGTGATACAGACATTCCTGTCTGTCTGCTGTGGGAGTGAGTGGTTAATTGAGAGAGACACCGTCGTCCAAAGTTGGCACGTCGGGGGTGTTTTCGATCTCAATCTCGATTTCGGGCGCGGTCTCTTCGTCGCGGTCGTAGAGTTTATCGATGATCTGCTCGCGACAGAAGGTCTGTAAGCGGAGAATGAGTCCTTCCTGTCCACTCTGTAGTAGGTGGATTAGGAGCATGAGGATGATGCTAATAATGAGGGCGACGAGGGTCGAGTTGAAGGCGACGCCGAGTGCATTAGTGACACCGGAGATGTCGCCTTGCAGGGCCTCGTCCGCGCGGTGTAGTGCGACACCGATGCCGCGAACGGTGCCAATAAAACCGATGGATGGAATGGCCCAGACCAGATAGCGCAGCATCGACAGTTCGCTCTCTTGCTGTTCGGAGGCAACTTCGAGTCGGCCCATGATAGTCTCGGTTGTTTCGGGCACGTTCCCTGTCATGTGGTAGCGCTCTAGGCCGCGGGCCATGACGTAGGGGAGGATTTTATTTTTGAGATCGTGACTCTCGCTCTTTTTGTCGATTTCTTTGGAGAGCTTACCTGCACGTTCGCGGGCGATACTGCGCGAGCCGCTGAGTAGATCGACTTCAGGCGCTGCCTCGATGCCTTCGCTCTCAGGGGCGAAGCGTCCAAGGACTTTGGCTTCTGCATGCACCAGAATGAATTTATAGGCGAGAATCATGATGCCCCAGAGGAACAGGGAGATACAAACTTGTTGTTCGTAATCTTTCAGGATCACGAAGATCCCTGAGGATGAGCCGGCACCTTCGACGCCATAGCTTTGCGCGAGAGCGGCCTTATTGGCAGCCGGTCGGATCAGTCCGCCGTAGAGCACGCCGACGAAGATGAAAGAGGCGATCAGGCCGAGGCTGAAAATGAGGCCTTTGACAGAGAAGAGGCCGCGTTCGGGTTTTCGTAAACTCATAGATATCGTGTGGTATGTTAAGATCGGCGCGCTTTGCCTAGGCAATAGATAGAAAAATTGGTTGTGTTGGAGTCGTGTCGACTCGCCTGTGGCTGTATTTACTGACTCATCCTGCGATTTATTCTCGATATTGCAATTTCCTTACTCAACAATAGCGTTCACTTATGTTCAAAGCTACTCTCACTCCTCTTCTTCTCTGCACTGCGTTACTTTTTAGCGGGTGTACTAACACTGGTAATAATGGGCGCAATATTGGCGTGGCGACAGGTGCGATTCTCGGTGCTGTTATCGGTGCGCAGCTTGGCGATGGCAGTGATCTGAATATGGCAGCGGGTGCTGCAGCGGGTGCTGCACTGGGTGGTTTTGGTGGTAGCAAGTATGACCAAAACAAGGAGGAACTTGAAGCCGCTGAGGCTCAGCGGCAGTATGAGTATGATCAAGAAGCACAAGCTCAGGTGAAGCTGGAAGAAGAAATTCAGGCCTTAGAGGCGAAAAGGGTGCGTGATGAGATTGCGCGTAATTCAACCACATCTGATGTCAGCGCGGCAGAGCGTGAGGCGGCACGCCTCGAAGCAGATTTGGCCGTGAAGAAAAAGGCCTATGAAGAATCTCAAGCGCGTGCAAAGCGCATCCAAGAGGCACAGGCGCGCGTTGCCAAAGCTCAAGAAGAGCTCGCTGAGATAGAGCGTCAGGCAAACGGCGGCTAATCGTAGCGAAGCTGCCTGTTAACCACTAAATAGACTTGAGCGAATGTCCGGAGTTTCTATTCCGAATCTGCCGGTTGGTGTACATAAATCGATGCCACTCGAGAGAGTTATACTTTAATGCATCTACTGCTTAGGTGTTTGTCGTATACAAATTGATAATGGTCAGTCTTGGCCTTTTTTTTAACACTATCTAAAATGAAAGCATCGAAATATATTGATATTTTGGGCCAACAATTCCCTAAGCGTACTGTGCTTTTGGTCGTTGGGATAGTAACGATGGTCGTTGGGGGTGTCGTCGGACTACTGTATTATTTGTTGCTGGCTAGCAGTGCGCCCATCGTTGCAGCACCGACTGCACCGACTGCACCGACTGCACCTACAGCACTGAGTGCACCTACAGCACCGAGTGCACCTACAGCACCGAGTGCAATGGTGGCGAAGCCAGAGATCAGTTATCGCCTCGATCAGCCAAATAGCAAGCTGCAGTCGCAGTCTTCATTAGTGACCCTGTTGGAAAAATATTTACAAGTAACACAGCTTAGTGAGGTCAATTCTTTGATTGTGCATGGCACGGGTTCGTCTTCGATTGGGACCTGCGAATTAATTGTCATGGCGCGTCGCCCTAACCTGTATACATTAAAAGTAGAGGCTCTTGCCTCCAATTATTCCACAAAGCTTGGTTATGATGGAAAGATCGGATGGTCTAGGCTGGATTTTGTGGATTTAAATAAAGACGATGTCGAATTCTTCATGCGGGTGGCATTGTTTGAGAGTTCGCTCGCACAGCTAGCATGGAGCTATCAATCGCTTGGGGTTGCTGAATCTGCTCTCGAGCCGATGTTAGAGCGTTTGCCTGATGAGCAATGGCAAGGGCGCCATTGTGCAGTGATCGTGAGTCGTGGGCTATTGCCGATCCCTATTCATCATTATATCGATCAGCAGAGCTATGAGGAAGTCTATCGCTGGACTCAAGTTTTGAGGGGGACAGATTTGGTGAATCTTGAAATTCACTTTGCGCCGTCTGAAGCTGCGGCATCTCCTCGTCTACCAATGGGCTATGAACTCTACTTTGATGGCAAGTTACATGACAGCATAACGCTCACTAAAATTAGGCCGAATCGTGTGTTATTTGAGTCGCAATTTAAAGTCCCTTCAGACGCGACAGTGATCGACTTATCGCTACGTACGGTGCGCGCCGATTAAGCTTTTTCGCCCTCTTGGGCAGCGGTGAGGAGAGCTTTGCGTTCGCGACGATTTTTATCTACGCCAAATGGACTGCGCCAGTAGCGCCAGGGTAAGTTCAATAGGCAGATGAAAAAGATCTGGCTGGCGGCGAATCCGATCGTCCACCAAAATCCGCTACTGGTAAATCCATAGGCGTGTAGGCCGACGCCGAGTAGGTTGGTGCCGAACCACGACCACACGGTCACGATGCTACCACAGATAGCCAAAGCCATGAGTCCGCGCTCTTTCACGATTCCGCCCCAACGGGCGTGTAGCACGATGGCTCCCATGATCACGATCATGAGTGCGCCATTTTCCTTCGGATCCCAGCCCCAGAAGCGACCCCATGACTGATCGGCCCAGATGCCGCCAAGGATTGTGCCAACGAGGCTAAACAAGGTGGCAAAGCAAGTTATGCCATAGACCATACTGACGATGGACTTGGCTGATTCTTTACTGAAGTGCTTGGAAAATAGCCCGAGTACAGTGAAGATCAATGCAAGTGCACCGGCAAAGAACATTGCGGAGTAACCGAATGTAATGACGGTGACGTGAGTCGCCAACCAGAAGTTGGAATCGAGCACTGCGCGCATCATTTCAAGTGTGTCGCCACTCATGGATAGGTGGTGCGCAATGATGAGCGTGCAAAAGCCGACCAACGAAGCCATCGCCGCACCGACGCCGTTCTTATAGAACTTTTCGAGGATCACGCCGAGCAGCACCGCACCCCAGCCGACAAACACGGCAGAAGAGTAGAGATTCGTGACAAAAACACCGTAGCGCTCTTGAATGTACATACGGGAGATCAGCCCTAAGGTGTGGATGGTAAAGGCGAGCATTAGCACCCAGAATGCGGCTTTGGCAAGCGGCTTAGGCCAGCGCAGCCATGAGATGCAGACGGTCAGGAAGATCAGCACGTAGAGCTGCATCGAAAGGTAGAACGGCTGGGCTTGATTGAAGACGCGTTCGAAATGCACACGATCAATATCGTTTGGAAATTCACCGATAAAGCGCTGGCGTAATTCTTCGACGGTTTGGTTGAACATCTCAGGCTGATCTAGGCGATAGGCCATCGTCAGGCTGGCGTAGCTGGTGACGTAGGGGCTGAGGTTATCGCCACGCATTACGTCGAGTAATTCCAAGCCGATATTTTTCCAGTCGTCGAGTGGATCGACGGGAGCGATTGGCGGCACGACACGCAAATAGGCGGTCTTCGAAAGTTTTAAATAATCATCGCCAAATTGAATGAATCGGCTGAGCAATTCGGCATCGTAGTCTTCACCCGCTTGCTGTTGGCGCAGGGCCACGAGTCCTGGTTCGATACTGCTAATATAGCTCTGATATTCATCGACGAGTCGATCAAGGCGCTCAGGCGTGCCGACTGGGTGCAGCGAGTGCATGACCCGGTGGTAAAGCGTGAGGCCGTCGTTCAGATCGGCGATTTGTTGCTCGTAGGGGCTACGTTTTTTCGGTTCAGGGTTGATCTCTTTATAGAGCCGCAGTATCTCATCGAAGTGCGGCAGGAGATCATTAAAGGCGTAGTGGCGTTGGCCCTTTTGCGCGAGACCTGCGATGCCAAGATCGTCTGGGAACTCGATTTTAAAAACGCGATAGGTGTCGGCCATCTCAGGACGCATGGTCAGATCCATGAACCACTCGATCGGACTGAGTGTGACACCTTTTGGGGTGATGACCTTTTGACGTGCCGCAAGCACGAGCAGTGTATTACGCGCAACTGAGTCGAGCGGCTTAATCCGGCCACCGACTTGCACCGGCAGTTCGGAGAAGCTGGCGAGGTCGAACTCCGACGGGTTGTTGGCTGGCTTGAATGCCGATGCGACGATCAGCGCTGCGATTATTAGAATAAGAGTGAAGACAAATTTTTTCACGGTGAACGAGTTTAACTATGAAAGACGAAAAAGGTCGAAAAAACAGAGGCTAGGCTTTCTTAGTGGCGACGTTTGTTGAGGAACTTAAAGAAATGCATGCCGAACTGAACCAACATGCCGACTCCCATTAGCAGTACGCTGACGTAGGGCAGAATCCAGCCTGGATTACGCACCACTTGAAAAATCGAGGTGCGATCGTCGTTGGCGAAAGAGGCTTGATAAAAAGTCAGACCCTCGTAGCGCAGTGGATGATTCATGTAAATCAGCGCCTTTTGGTTTTTGGTGGTATCGCTGTGGCGCACCATGACTTCACTGGAGTAGTTAAAAGGGATCTCGGTGCCGGGGTATTTCTCGTGTGAGAAATCGACCAACTCGACTGCGAATGGGTAGTAGTGGCGCTTAAGGCGGAGGAGGATCTCCCAACTTTGTTCGCCGAGAGTTACCATTTGCGGTGGGAAGCGATCGTCGATGACATTCGAAACCAACCAGATGCCGAGTGAACCCTCGGGGCCGAGCACTTCGACGTAAGCAGTGGCGGTGTTGATCTGATTCTCCGCATAGGTAACCGCAGTCGGTGTGACGACGACGTTCATTTTAACGGCGACACCTTGGTTAGCGGGAGATTTGACTGGTGCGGCACCCTCTTGGGAACGACCGATTTGTGCGTTCGGGTAGTAGCTGACGCTCCGGATGGTCAGCGGACTCTCTGGCACGGCAACTGTTTTACCTGGTTTGAGCAGTGCGATGGGAATGCTATGCACGGTGTCGAAATCGGCGTGCATTCGATCAATTAACACGAGCTCGTTGTCGCGATATTCTTGAGAGTAGTTACTGCTGGCGCCTTCATCGACAGGCATTTGGCTTTCTTCAGACAGCACGTCGGTCAGTAACTCGCTAATGAGTAGTAGGATCAGTCCGATATGGATCAAGAAGATGCCAGCTTTCTTGGCAGTTAATGTAAATCGAGTGACATGCGCGGCTATGAGGTTGATCAGCAGCATGCCGCCGAGCAGGTAGCCACCGGGCATTGGGATGCGCAGCCAGTAAAGCTGGTCGTATGCGATCCATGCTTCCGGGTATGCCCAGATGGCTAATACGCTTTCGAAGTAGTCCTTCTGTGTTTTCCAGATACCAGTTTCGACTTGTGCGAGCGTGCCAAAGAAAATCAGCACCATCGACAACGCGAGCAGGACGACGGTGAGCCGCAGGGATGCAAAGAATTGAAGCAGCACTTTCATGATCTAGTGAGCGTGGTCTTCGAGTTGGATCGAATCGAGGAATTGCTTCATGGATGCTTCGTTAGCAAGCACGGTCTGAGTGTCGCCGAGCATTTTGACGAACCAGGTGCTGCCATGGAAGGGCAGGAGTGCGCCGAGGATACTTTGCGTTTCGCCTTCGAGACGCACATATAATCCGCGATGGCCTGAGATGTCATAATCTGTAGTATAAGCGGGCAAGTCTTCGGCCGTGGCTGCTTCGAGGCCGACTTGGCCGCGCCAACGATTAATGTTGGCGAGGCGTCCGCCGACATCGCCAGGGAATGTGAGGATGGTGATTTCGGCGCTGCCAGAGTCGGCGGTTACTTTGAGATTCGCTTTGCGGATGCCGCTTGCATCGAGTTTCTCCCAGCCCTCGGGAGTGATGAAGTCGACCTCGCCAGCAGCGTTGGCTGCTTGTTGCATGCCGGGCAGCACATTCATCTTGTTTGGGACGCTCGTTTCTGGCTTGGTTGCCGCTGCCATCGTTGGCATTGTGTTGACGCGTTGCTCCTTCGGGATTTGGTAGGTCACTGGTTGCGCTTGATCACAAGCACTCAAACAGATTGCTGCGATACCGGCGACTAGCAGTGGCAGGCGTTGCAGATAATGGTAGTGGATTTGCGAGATCATATGAACGTGTAGGTGTGCAAGTAAGTCTCGATTTAGTCAACTGCGTGAACTTCCTATTTCCTAGGCTAATCGCCATGATTAGATTGACATGGAATAAAACGGCCGTGCGAAATCGTGCAGCCGCCTAATTGTTGAAGCGAAAGAGTGTCACGTCGCCGTCTTTAAATTCGTATTCTTTGCCTTCGAGTCGGTATTTGCCAGCTTCGCGCGCTTTGGCGACATTGCCTGCTTCGATCAAGTCGTCATAGGCGACGACTTCCGCCTTAATAAAGCCGGATTCGAAGTCGGTATGGATGACGCCGGCGCATTGCGGCGCTTTCATGCCCTTCTTAAAGGTCCATGCGCGCACTTCTTGCACGCCGGCAGTGAAATAGGATGCGAGGCCGAGTAGGTCGTAAGTCGCACGGATCAGCAGTGAGACGCCGGAGTCTTTGACGCCTAGTGATTCGAGGTATTCCGCGGCTTCTTCGTCGTCGAAGTCGATCAGTTCGGCTTCGACGGACGCAGAGACGACGCAAGTGCCTGCGCCGTGGTGCTCACGGGCAAATTTCTCGACCGCAGCGACGTAGGTATTAGTAGAATGATCGGCGAGGTCTGTTTCAGAAACATTGCAAGCGTAGAGCACGGGCTTTGCGGAAAGGAGGCAGAGGCGCTTGATAACTACTTCTTCGTCTTCCGACAGGTCGAGTGTGATCGCTGGCTTGGTCTCGTTCAGGTGTGGTAGCAGACGCTCGATGAGTGCGACATTCTCGGCGGCTTCTTTATCGCCGCCGCGTGCCTTCTTTGTTAGCTTCTCTAGCTGGCCTTCCAGCGAGGTGATGTCAGCTAGGATGAGCTCGGTGTTGATTACTTCGATGTCACGCAACGGATCGATGGTGGCCATCGTATGAATAATGTCATCATCGTCAAAACAACGCACGACGTGCACGATGGCATCGACCTCGCGGATGTTGGCAAGGAACTTGTTGCCTAGGCCTTCGCCCTTACTGGCACCTGCAACGAGGCCAGCGATATCGACGAATTCAATCGCCGCAGGGATGACCTTATTCGTCTTGGAGATCTCACGTAGAGGCTCCAGGCGAGCATCCGGGACTTGAACGACGCCCACGTTCGGGTCAATCGTGCAAAACGGATAGTTTGCCGACTCCGCCTTACGCGTGCGCGTGAGAGCGTTGAACAGTGTGCTTTTGCCCACATTGGGGAGACCTACGATACCAGCTTGAAGCATAGCGTGCAGAAGATGCGAAGGGGGCGCTCGGGTGCAATATTAAATCGTCAGTTAATATTGGACAAGGACTCGCCATATTTGACTTTTAGTTAATTAAGCTATTTTAATTACAGTAATTATTGTTTGTCTCTGAGTGAAAATAGCTGAAGAAATTAAAATTGACGGATCGCGTATTCTGGTTGTGGACGACGACGGGATTATTCGTATGTTATTATGCCGCTTGCTTGAGCGCAGTGGATTTGTAGTCGATGAGGCTAATTCTGGCGAAAGTGCTATCGAGTGTATCGAAGCGCATGAGCCAGATCTAATCCTGCTCGACGTTATTATGAATGGTATCGACGGCTTTGTGACTTGTCGAAAGATTAAGGAAATGCCTGGTTTGAGGCATGTGCCGATTATTTTCTTAACGGGTCGCTCTGACATCAGCTCGATCGTCGAAGGGCTGGATGCGGGCGGCTGTGATTATGTCGCAAAGCCGATCAATCGCCACGAGGCCTTGGCTCGCATGCGACATCACTTAAAAATGCGTGTATTAATGAGCTTTCAACGTCAATGTATCAATGGTTTAAAAAAAGGAAACCTTGCTAAAAATCGCATTATTGGTGTCGCATCGCATGATTTGCGCAATCCGTTGGCATCGATTCGTGGCCTTTCAGATTTCCTTATCGAGAGCGGTCCACTCAATAATGAGCAGCAAGAAATTGTAGAGACGATTCAATCGACTTCAGACTCGATGCTGCATCTGGTCGATAAATTACTTGATCTCTCGATGATTAACAGTGGGAAAGAGCATTCAAACGCAGAGCCATGTCAGGTGCGTGAGGTAATTTCTTCTTCAATTAATATTTATCAGTTCGCCGCCAATAAAAAGTCTATTAAGTTGACATTAGACGACCGCGGCATGCCAGAGAAGTTGATGCTCGATAAGGCTCAATTCCGACGCTTGATGGATAACTTGTTAAGCAATGCGGTCAAGTATTCGCCTTTTTGCTCTTTTATTCGAGTAATGACTGAGCAAGTGAACGGAATCTTTAAAATCGTGATCGAAGATGAAGGCCCCGGTATTCCGGAGGATGAAATGCATAAGTTGTTTACTCATTTCGGAAAGACGTCGGTGCAGCCGACTGGCAATGAGACTAGTACGGGACTCGGTCTTGCAATCTGTAGGGAGATCGTTGAATTTCATCGTGGCAAAGTGTATGCCAAAAATCGCGAGGATCGAGTGGGCGCGCGTTTCACTGTCGAACTGGATACGCTGGTGCTAGCCGTTTGTTCATAGCGAAGCGGCGTGAATGATCGGGGTGGCTTCTCGGAAGTTGGTTTTAACAGGGTTTATCGTTAATCGCCGTCACAGTCGCGATTGAATCGAAAGCCCGTTTCATCTAAGAGGCAACGGATCGCTGCTACAGCGTTTTTTTGGTGCATTGGCCGTGATAGGAGTGTGCGTGAATCGGCCACATTCATACTGTGTTACTGCAAAAAAAGGGCGAGTCGCACTAACTCCATTTTAATAAATTAAAATAGTCGAAATTAAGAGGCCTAGATTTTAGCCAAAGAATTCTCGGCAGAATGGCAATGCCAACCCCTGCGACTGTTCCGCGCAGATGTGGTTGAATTTACTGTAATATTAATTATAAGCTCTAAATAATATGAGTCGTCAACCTAGTTGGAAAATAGAGAGTAAAAACAAGCTGACCAGCCATACGGCGATCAAGGCCTTGCGCCGTAAATTACCGGGGCGTGTCTTTGTCGATGAAAAAAGCTGCTTCGATGCGTCGTTAGATAACCTGCGTCTTTCGTTTTTGCCTGATGCGGTGGTGAAAGTACAAACCGCTACGGAGGTTGGCGCAGTGCTTAAGCTCGCTGATAAATATATGATTCCGGTGACTGCCCGAGGTGCAGGTTCGTCTGCGACAGGTTCGACCGTGCCCCTGCATGGAGGCTGGGTCTTGGATGTTGCGGCACTCGACGACATTAAGATTGATGTGGTGTCTCGCATGGTGACAGTTGGTGCGGGCGCGGTTACTGCCGAAATGCAGGATCAAGTCGAAGCTGTGGGGCTGTTTTATCCGCCAGATCCGTCGTCGAAGAAATACTCTACTATCGGTGGCAATATCGCCTGTAATGCAGGTGGGTTGAGGTGCGTTAAGTATGGTGTGACCCGCGACTATGTGCTCGGGCTCGAAGGTTTTTATGCCGATGGCAGTCCCTTTAAATTAGGCTTAGCTCTTAAAAAGTACGTGTCTGGCCTGAATCTTCGGGATTTGTTAATTGGCTCTGAGGGGACTCTGGGCGTAATCACTGCCGCGACCTTGAAGCTTATTCCAAAACCCCAAAAGCGTTGGACTGGCATGTTTGCTTTCAAGTCCGAAGCGGCCGCACTCAAGGCCGTGGTGGCTCTGTTCGATGCCGGGCTCAACCCGTCGATTCTCGAATTCCTTGATCGTCAATCCGTGACCTGTGCAGAGCGTTATACTGGTAAGCCGATTTTTGAGGGTCACTCTCGTTCTTCGATCCTATTGATTGAACTGGACGGTCTCGTGACAGAAGTGCGCGAGCAACGCAAGCGCTTGCTAGAATTCATGGCGGACCGTGTGCTGGCGTATCGTGAGGCACGTACCGATGGCCAGGCGGAAGCGCTGTGGCAGGTGCGACGCACCTGTTCACAATCGATGTTCTCGATTGCTGATACCAAGCTTAACGAAGACGTCGTAGTGCCGATTCAAAAGCAAGCAGAGCTGATCCGATATACTATAGCGTTGAAGAAAGAGATCGGCCTGGCTACGCCGACCTTCGGTCACGCCGGTGATGGCAACCTGCATGTGCATATTATGTATGATCGCTCAAATGCTAAAGATGCAGTCAAGGCGAAGATCGGCATCAAAAAGCTCATGCAGAAAGTGGTTGATCTAGGCGGCGTTATTACCGGCGAGCATGGAGTGGGCTTGGCGAAATCACCGTTTATGGAGCTGCAACATAGCAAGGCTGAGATCGCTGCGATGCGAGCGGTCAAAGATGCGCTCGACCCAAAAGGAATTCTCAATCCTGGTAAGATCTTTGAGCCTTTCGAGGTATGGGATCACAAACCCGTGCAGGTGAAGTTGCCTTGGGATCACCGCTAGCTTATTTGAAATTAAAATTTTTGAATCAAAATGCATGACACATTGTTAATCGCTTGGACGTCGGTCGATTCTGAAGCGGTGGCTCGGCGCCTCGCGAATGGTTTGGTAACGACGAGGCTTGCCGCTTGTGTGCAGATTGATGGGAATGTGGAGTCGGTCTATCGTTGGGAAGGTGCAGTACAGTCTGCGAGGGAATGGCGACTGATGGTGAAGTTTGCTGCGACGCGCAGTGCCGAACTCCTCGCATATATCGAAGCGCAGCATCCTTATGATGTGCCAGAGTGGGTCGTCGTGCGCGCTGATCAAGTCGCACCCAAATATTTGAAGTGGGCGTTGGGCGATGGTGAGTGAGCCTTGTGGCGCGCGTGCTTCCGGCATCGGATGAGTACGTGAAACGTGTCGTTGTGTTTGGGACTGACAAAAATTTAGCCGCACTTAATTGCAGAATAAACCCGCTCGCTACTTTATATGCTCACGACTGGGTTCATTTCGTGAGGGTGTGTTATTTTAATGTGCTCACTTGACCTGTGAGAGTGACAACGCAAATTAGGGCGCATGATGGATCCAATCGAAGCTCTTAAAGAATACATTCGTTTTCCCTCCGTTTCGACGGACCCTGCGTATGCAGAGGGCATGAAGGGCGCGCGTGAATATGCCACTGGCCTGCTGCAAGACATCGGCTTCACGGTCGAAGTTGTGGAGACCGCGCTGCACCCGATTCTTCTTGCAGAACGTTTAGGTGATCCAGCGTGGCCGCATATTGCAATCTACGGGCACTACGATGTGCAACCTGCAGATCCGTTTGAGCTCTGGTCCAGTGACCCGTTTGAACCCGAGGTGCGTGAGGGGCGGATTTATGGTCGTGGCACTGCCGATAACAAGGGACCGACAATCGTGCATATGTCGGCACTTACTCGTGTGTTGGCCAAGCATCCAGATCTGCCCCTCAACATTACTTATGTGATCGAAGGGGAGGAAGAGATTGGTAGCCCGAGCATGCCGAAGTTTTTTGATTCGTATGCCGAGCGCATTTCTAAAGCAGACTTTATCCTGGTCTCTGATACTGGTAGCCCAAATACGGAGCAGCTCGTCATCACCACCGCGTTGCGTGGCCTGGTTGATTTGGAAATCAAAGTGCGCGGGCCGAAGAGTGATTTGCATTCTGGCATCCATGGCGGCGCGGTGTACAATCCGTTGCAGGCATTGATGGAGCTTTGCGCAGGTCTGCACAATCCAGATGGCAGTGTGAACGTGCCCGGGTTTTATGATGATGTCTTGCCAGTGCTAGAGTGGGAACGTGAAGAATTAAAACGCTATCCAGAAACCGTCGAGAGCTATCAGGCGATGCTGGATGTGCCGGCTTTCTATCCCGCCAACGGCCTCTCGCCGCTGGAAGCGGTGCGCTTTGGTCCGACACTTGAGTTCAATGGTATCGGTGGTGGCTATCAGGGCGAAGGCTCAAAGACCGTGATCGCCAGTGACGCATTTGCCAAAGTCACTTGCCGCTTGGTTGCTAATCAAGATCCGCAGAAGACACAGGATCAAGTCGTCGCGGCAATCGAAGCGCTGTGCCCTGCTGGTGTGAGGCTCAATGTGCGTCGCGGTCCTGTGGCCGAAGCGTATCTCGCCGTGCCTCCGGAGCGCCCGAATACTCCGGCCAATCAGCCGGAAGCCTTGGCCCGCGCGTTTAAGTCCGCGGATCGTGCGATCGAGCAGTGCTTCGGCAACGCACCGATTTATCTTCGCGAAGGTGGCAGTATCCCTGTGATTGCAGATTTCAACAAACGCGCAGGGCTGGATGCATTGATGATCGGTCTATTTACACCGATTGATAATTTACATGCGCCGGACGAGGGCTTCGACCTGAAGTTAATGGAAAATGCGATCATTGCTTTTGAGCAAATCTTCTGCGATATCGCAGGAGTGTGAGGTCGACTGCGTCGTTTCGATTAAGGTCGTGGTTTTGGCGATCAGCTCGGAGGGGATTCATTTTTTAAAAAAATAGCGCTTTACAGTCGATTTGCGTGCGGCGCACGAATTTTAAGATTTGCGCTAGAGCCGGTACTCATATTTCACGTCGAATCGTTTTCATATTTCGATATTACCGATGGTAGTGCTGGTGGGAAAATTCGTACGCGCCGCGCCGCAGTGCTCAATTGTGGATTGACTCTTTTGAGCTGAATTCTGAACTCTGTTGGCATGAAATACATCAGCACACGCGGGCAAGTGCCTCCTGTTTCTTTTTCGACGGCAATTGCCGAAGGGCTGGCACCAGACGGTGGCTTGTATTTGCCCGCGGCACTACCTGACCTAGCGCCTTTTCTTAAAGACTGGGAGACGCTCAGTTATGCGCAACTGTGCGAAGCTTTTATGGCGGTGTTTGCCACCGATATTGATCGAGCCGATTTGAAGGGGATCGTCGAGCGTTCATACACAAAATTTGATCATGCGGATATCGCACCAATACAAAAACTGAGCGACGACCTGTTCGTCCTGGAGTTGTTTCATGGCCCGACTTTGGCGTTTAAGGACTTTGCCCTGCAATTTCTAGGCAATCTTTATGAAGCTCAGATCGCTCGCACTGGAAATCCGATCTCTGTGCTGGGCGCAACCTCTGGCGATACTGGTGC
>JAQXBA010000138.1 GCA_029252625.1 Opitutia bacterium
CCCCCCGGCGCGAACCGGAGGGCTTTTGAAATGTAATTTTTCTTTACGCGCTAATTAGGCTAGGCCCAATTAGAAAGTGAAGAGAAGCTCAACAGCGAGTGAGGTCACGTCACCATCAAAGGAATCGGCATCTGCATCGTCACTAAGGTTGAGATCACCATCAGCGAAACTGATTTCAGTCACAAGCAACAGATTATCAGACAACGCATAGTTGTGCGCTAATGTGTATTTTGTGATGTCGAGATCGTTGTTACCAATCTCAACTTCGATCGCACTAACGCGAGCTGTTACCGAAGCGACATCGCTGTACGCATAGTTGGCCATCAATAGGCCACTGGTAAGCTCAATATCATCAGCACCAGGCGCTTCTTGTTCACCTTCTCCAATGTTAAGTTCAGCAGCAAACAGCCATGCGCCAGTTTCGTAAGTCACATAGGCATTGTATAGCTCGGAATCCTCGTTAGCATTTTCAAACGTTGCACCAGCAAACACGGTAAAACCGTTGCCGAGGTCGATCGAACCAGCCACTTCAACTGCGAAGGAACTGTCTTGGCCAAGATCACTGTCAGTATCACCACCAAGGCGGTCACCGTCGGTACCAAAAGCTTGGTCCTGAAGCGAGATGCCGAAGAAGGTAGTGTCCGAAGTGCGTGTGTATTTCACACCTTGCACGTATTCCGAATTAGCCGCGAAATCAAAGCCATCGATATCGTAAGCAGTGGAATACTGGTATAGACCAGTTGGCTCATAGGCTTCGAAACCAAGCATGGACGCATAACGACCGGCAGTCACTACATCACCGTTACCGAGAGCGTAGTTTACGAAGGCTTGTTCAACGCCGTCTTCGTTATCGTCATCACCATCTTCGTACTCAAGATCGATTTGGGCAGTGACAGCGTCGAAGTTGAACAACCAGCTGATTTCAACTTGGTCGATACCGAAGCTGTTCTCGGACTCATTTACACCTTCCGCTTCAGCGTCAGTGTGTGAATAAGAGGAATCTACAAAGCCTTCGAAAGAAAGGAAATCGTTCACAACGATTTCACCCATCGAAAAGCTGGAAGCTGCAAGAAATGCAGATGCGATAGCTATTTTGTTTTTCATAGTTTTGTTTTGTTTGTTTTGTTTGTTTTGTTTTTCAGCAACGTCCACTGGCTCAAATGAGCCTGCGGTGACTACTGGAAATTGGGTTTTTGCACGGTCAGTACTTTGCCTTTACGGAAACTCACCTTGCCGCGTAATGAATTGCCGTCATCACGGAGGCTGGTTTCGTAATAAAACACTTCATCCACCCGAGGCTTGAGCGATTCCACAGAGCGTGGTGGTGAGCCCAAGGCATCGATGACAGTCTCAACAGACGCACCAGGGCGGACGACCTCCCACTGCGCTGCCTGCGTCCAACGCAAATTGCGCCATGCGCTATTCGCCAAAATGTCATACGTCGCAGTGTTGCCTAAAATACCCGTACCCGGCACCGATTGACTGCCACTGGCAGCCAGTACTTTGACCTCCTTAGTTTCTTGCTCGGCGTCAGCTAAGCGTGCTTCAAGTTCTACAATACGCTGCTCAGAGACGGTCGATGCAGGTGCGGGCTGATTTTTTTCTGACTCGGCGAGACGGGCTTCCATCGCAACCAACCGCGCTTCCAATTGTGCCATACGATCCGCAGATGCATCGGCATCGGCGGCATAAGCTGGGGTCAATAAAACTGTCACAACAAGTGCCACAGCGCAGGCATTAGGTAAAGTAATACGCATATATTGCTGGTCTTTAAGGCTTTTTTAACACCACACTGCAAGCCTAAAAATAACAAGTATTTACCACAGTTATGGGCATGCCACCGTACCAGCCGCGGCAGATCGCCGTATCCACAACTAAACTACACCACCATTATCATGCATATTGCCCACAAATATAGGCTGCTTGGCTCGATACTCGCGCTCAGCGCCGTGCTCTTCGGCGCATTTGGCGCGCATGCCCTCAAGCAAACACTCAGCGCAAACGATTCCATCCAAACCTGGGAAACTGCCGTGCGCACCCAAATGTGGCACGCGCTGGGCCTTATCTTGCTATCACTAATCTGCGAACGGCAGGCCCTACCCAAAATGACTGGCCCCTGCTTGGTGATCGGCACGCTGCTGTTCTCCGGCTCGCTCTACGGGTTGGCGCTCGACGGACCCCGCTGGCTCGGCCCGATCACACCGCTCGGCGGGCTGTGCCTGATTGCCGGATGGGCGCTGCTGGCTTATTCGTGCCTAAAGAACCCATCGCCATAAGCGGCACCATGCTCGGATAGGCGTCGCAGGCGCACCACGCCAACGCTCCCCGATCTTACGATCGAGGCTACCTAGCAACGTGGCCTCCGTCGTCAGACGGGGGTTCGGGGCAACGTGGCCACGGCTCCCCGATCTTACGATCGAGGCCACCTAGTAACGTGGCCTCCGTCGTGAGGCGGGGGTTCTCCATCTCGCAACAACTTATAAAATTAGCTCGCACCGAAACTAACGATATTTAAAGTTACTTGCATGTGGACCGAAAGAAGGCTTCCCAGGCTACACAAATCTCATTACATCGGCCTCGCGTATGTATTCTGGACGCATGTCGTAAAAGATCGTGCGACTGGTTGGCTTGATGACTCATTTCATGCGCACTTTAGAGAAGTCCTCCTACATACGATGAGCCGCCATGAAATCGCCTGCCCCACCTACGTGCTCATGCCGGACCATATTCATCTAATTTGGATAGGATCCCAACAAAGCAGCAATCAACTACTAGCCAACCGAATGCTGCGCACGCACCTGCAGCTGCCACTGCAAAAACAAGCTTACGACCACGTAATCCAACAACACGAAAGGACGGGCTCTCTCTTTACCGACACCTGCAATTACGTTCGCAACAATCCAGTTCGCGCCAATTTAGTTGAGACTATCGCAGAATGGTCCTTTCAAGGCAGCATGATCCCTGGCTACCCAAGCCTTTATCAAGTTGACTCCAGCGTATTCTGGAAATGCTTGCATGCCTACCAGCGAGTCGGCCAATGCTGACGGCTCCCCGATCTTACGATCGAGGCCACCTACACGCGGCTCCCCGATCTTACGATCGAGGCTACCTACACGTGGCCTCCGTCGTGAGACGGGGGTTCGGCACCGGATTACGGCTCCCCGATCTTACGATCGAGGCCACCTAGCAACGTGGCCTCCGTCGTCAGACGGGGGTTCGGGGCAACGTGGCCTCCGTCGTGAGACGGGGGTTCGAGCACAACAAACATCAACGCGGCTTGCCAAAAGCACACGAGTGCGCATCAATCTCGGCATGGCATATGAACACACCTCCACGCGACGCGTTGAATTCTCCGAAACTGACATGGCTGGCCTTGTGCATTTTTCGAATTTCTTTAAATATATGGAAACTGCAGAGCGCGACTTTTTCGAGGCTGCAGGCGTCGACCTGATCAACACCGAGCCTGGTCAATTAGTCGGCTGGCCGCGCGCGCGCGCTGAGTGTAAATTTACTGCGCCGCTGCGCTTCGGCGACCGCATAGACATTCACCTCGCAGTCAAGGCGGTCAAAGATCGCTCAATCGACTATCAATTTCGCATTTTCCGCAAGAATGCAGACGGCAGCCGCACTCAAACCGCCAAAGCGCATCTGACGACCATCCTGACTATGCTCGTCGAAAATGGCGAACTGAAGTCGGTCGAGATTCCCGAATATGTGCGGGAACGTATCACCGCAGCCCCTGCCGCCGTACTCGCCCGTCCCGGTGGCGTCTAACTTGAGGACGGCCTCTTCCCATTTTGTTCCTTCACTTGCCCAAAGGGCACCCAGTTTAATCACCCCTGCGGGGCCAGCTCGGCAGACCTCGCAGACCATCTACGCGCTACTCGCGCTTCGTCCCACTTTCCCATGAAACCGCACGCACTCGTCACCAACGACGATGGAATCGATTCCATCTTCCTGCATCGCCTCGTCGATGCGCTACTGCCTGACTTCACGGTAAGCGTCGCCGCCCCTGCTTTTGAGCAAAGCTGGATCGGTCGAGCCGTGACTCGCCATGGCGAGATCGAAGTGATCCATAGCCCATCACTATTTCCAACTGGCGTCGAGGCATGGGCGATCAGTGGCACGCCGAGCGACTGCGTCAATATTGCACTCGGCAACCTGCTGTCGCAAGCACCTGACATTGTGTTGTCTGGCATCAACATCGGTTTTAATACCACCGAGACCTTGATCCTCAGTTCGGGAACCGTGGCAGGCGCGATCGAAGGCGCACTGTGGAATCTGCCCGCGATTGCCTTTAGTAAATGCGTGCCGAACCATTTGTTTGCCAACATTCAACAAAACAAGGGCCATACCGAGGGCGCCTTCACCGATTCTCTGACCGCCGCAGCCGAGCATGCCCGACGCATCGCGCTCGAAACACTCAAGCAGCCACCCGCCAAGGGCACGGTGGTCAACATTAACTTTCCAGCCAGCACAAATACCGACAGCCCAATCGAACAAACCGTGCCTGCCAAGATCCACCTTGGCAGCCTCTATTCACAAAGCAGCCCCGGCAAATACAGCTTCCGCTACTCCGACGGCATCACCGTCGAGCCCGACCCGCAATCCGATCGCGAAGCATTAGAACGCGGCAGCATAAGTCGCAGCATCCTCGACTTTGCGCGCATCGGCCAACGCAGCTAACCACATCCGCCACTCCCGCACCGCTCCCTTTCGACTCTCGCGCCCATTTTAGAGTTGTGTGCGCGATCGCCGAAAAATATGCCATTATAAATGAATTGCTCCTTCACTCAGAGATATTTTGCCACTTTTAATGCTTCATTAAAAGCACTGTTGCTATGCCTACTGACACTCACGCTCGGACTTTCGCTGTCTGCTCAAGAGCGCGATGGGCTTCATCGTGGCACCTGGCAAATCGAGACACCCGAGGACGGCGCGCTCATCCTCATCGTCCAGCGCAATGGCCTGGCCTCATACTTTTGGGGCGACAATGCCGACCGCACGGTCTATCGGGGCAGCTGGGAGAGCAATGACAGCGCCACCACCCTAACTTGGGAAGACGGCAGCACGCACCGCATCACGCGCGACAGCCTCGGCTACGCTATCACTTTCCAAGACGCCACGGCAGTCGAACAGTATACGACCCTTGCAGAGCAGATTCCCAAGGAAGTCCTCGGTCAGTGGGCCAAGGCGCCCGCCAAGCCGGACGAGCAAGTCTCTGATCGCGACAAAGCCAAAGGCTTCTTTGGCACATGGGAAATAAAAACGGACTCCGGCTCCTACTATATGGTGGTCGAGCCCAACCGTGCTGTAGCGAGCAACTGGAGCCTTGGCAATGCCAGCAGTGCCGGCCTACGCGGCTCATGGGCAAAGCAGGGCAGCGAACTCCACCTAATCTGGGACACTGGACACTACGGCATCCTCAAGCAAAACGAGCGCGACTACTCTTTTAAGCTGATAGCCCCAGGCAGCCGCATCGATCAGGACGCATCGGAACTGTACAGCGCAAGACGCACCAACGACGATAGTCTACCGTCCGCATGGCAAGCAAACTACCAAGCAGAGAAAGCCGCGAACACTGGCGGCATCGCCTTCTCCAGCCGTAAAAATGCCAACTTATTTTATCGCGGAACCTGGATCATTCAGCGCAGCGCAACAAGCTTCGAACGCATTGAGATCGGCCGTTTTGGCGGACTCGAAACATCCGTGGACAAACGCCTTGAGGGCACGTGGCGCATGACTGGCCAAGACATCTTCATGCGCTGGGACGATGGTTTGCGCACCGTGCTCAGCCCTGTTGGTCAAGGCTTTCTGCTCTTCCACTACAAGCCCGGACGTCCACTCGACGGCGTACCGACACGTATCTTTGCTGCAACACCGAATGACGCGGCCAAATTTGCCGCGCACATAGAGGGCCGCCAAGACGTCGCCCAGCAAATGCGCAGCCTCGCCGAAGCTGCGGGGGTAACGACCAATCCAGTCGATGCCGGCTGGGGCCAGACATTTATGCGCTGGGCTTGGCCATTCAGCGAAGACGAGCAGCCACAAGCGACCGAAGCACTCCTTCAGGAAAGCTACCAAAGCTCCAGCACACTCGATCCATGGTGGTGGCCATTCTGGAGCGAGAAACCAAACAGTGCAACGGTACCAGAGGCCGATGCCACCACTGCAGTCGCAAGCGAAATCACCGAAATTGAAATCGCCGAAGTAAGCGCCGAACCCGCCACCACCGAGGCACTTGAAGTCGCGGAGAGCGTCGAACCCGCCACCGATAAGACCGCAACGACCCAGCCAACCAAGCGAAACTGGCAATGGCCGTTCTAATCTCGATCGTGGCCGCACATACAACTCCCTAGAGACACTCACACACCGCAACGACAGAGCGTTGCCCCCGACCAATAATTTTTCATTCACAACTATTATGACCACCGCGACCAACCACTCCGCCCTGAACTCGTCTCCACTCGCGAGTATCGATCCTGAAATCTACGCCGCTATCGCCACTGAGCGAAAGCGCCAAGAGAGCCATATCGAGCTCATCGCATCGGAAAACTTCACCTACCCCTCCGTGATGGAAGCTCAAGGTAGTGTGCTGACCAACAAATACGCCGAGGGCTACCCCGGCAAACGCTACTACGGCGGCTGCGAACACGTCGATGTGGTCGAAGAGCTCGCGATTGAGCGCGCCA
Source organism: Opitutia bacterium (assembly GCA_029252625.1). Classification (GTDB taxonomy): domain Bacteria; phylum Verrucomicrobiota; class Verrucomicrobiia; order Opitutales; family Coraliomargaritaceae; genus Lentimonas. The sequence goes on from JAQXBA010000138.1 coordinate 6,693, forward strand.
AAGTACTGTTCGGAGCTGACCACGCCAACGTGCAGCCCCACTCAGGCAGCCAAGCAAATGCCGCGGTTTACCTGTCTGTGCTACGCCCAGGAGACAAGATTCTGACCATGAATCTCTCTGATGGCGGCCACCTCACACACGGCCACCCAATGAACTTCAGTGGCATCTACCACGATGTCGTCAATTACGGCGTCGGCGCCGAAAATGGCCTGATCGATTATGACGCGATTGCCGAAACTGCACGCGCTGAGAAACCGAAGATGATCACCGTGGGCGCATCTGCCTACTCGCGGATCATCGATTTTAAACGCATGGGCGAAATCGCCCGCGAAGTGGGCGCCTACTTATTGGCGGATATCGCGCACATCGCTGGTCTGGTCGCGGCAGGTGTTCACCCCTCACCCGTGGCACATGCCGACTTTGTCACCACCACGACCCACAAGACCCTGCGCGGCCCACGTGGCGGCCTGATTCTGTGTAAAGAAGAACACGCCAAAAAGATCGACACCGCAGTCTTCCCCGGCACACAAGGCGGCCCACTGATGCATGTCATCGCAGCCAAAGCCGTGTGCTTCAAGGAAGCGGCGACCGACAACTTCAAAGCCTATCAAGCACAGGTTGCCGCGAATGCCAAAGCACTTGCGAATGCATTGACCGAGCGCGGCCACCATATTATCAGCGGTGGCACCGATAATCACCTAATGATGATCGACCTGCGCAAGAAAGACCCTGAACTCACGGGTAAAGTCGCGCAGATCGCTCTGGACGCGGCCAACATCACTGCCAACAAAAACACCGTCCCCGGTGAAACACGCAGCCCCTTCCAGACCAGCGGCATCCGTCTTGGCACCCCAGCGGTGACCAGCCGCGGGATGGTCGAGGCCGACATGCTGCGGATCGCTGAAGCAGTTGATCTGGTGCTTAGTGCACCGGCCGACGAAGACGCGATCGCCCAAGCACGCGCGATTGCTGAAGACCTCAGTGCGAAATACCCGCTGCCGTACCCGGCGTAAATAGCCAACGAAGCCGGAGCGAGACACCGGCAACTTTCCAACGAAGCCCACCATTGCGTGGGCTTCGTTTTTTAGGAACGAAAGCTTTAAAGAGAAACTCCTGGCATAAAGCCAATCGCTACAACCCTGCGAAAGACACGGATGAGTTGTAGCGAGCGGGTTTACCCCGCGATCTTCATTCTAGCCTCAATTCCATAACTCTCCAATAGAACAACGCGCCCTTACCATTGATCAGGCGATGGCGGTGCGCATATATCCATTCAATAGTGCCAAAGCATCACCACTGTAAAAAAACATCCTCAAAAAAAGTTGGACTTAGACAATAATCTGCGTACCATTAACGTTTAATCTAATAGCTGATTCACGCTAACGTAGATAACCCCGACGATTTTATTACAATCATGACTAAAAACAAATCCCCACGTTCAGGTTTCACCCTGATTGAGCTCCTCACTGTTATCGCGATTATCGGCATCCTTGCCGCGATCCTCATTCCCGCTGTCGGCAAAGTCCGCGAAGTGGCAAACAAGACAAAATCTGCGTCTAACATTCGCTCCATCGCGGTATCCTATGCCACCTATTCCACTTCTGGTGGTCGCGTACGCACACTCAATGCAGCAAAGCTCTCTGCAGCTGGATTTAGCGACGACATTTACGGCGTCGGTTCATTCCTTGCGAAACAAGTCGATCTAACCGACGCATCCATCTGGATCATCGGCTCTGACCCAGCGGTCGCAGACTACGGCTCGGTACTTCCAGCAGTGGTCGGCTTTCGCAATGACCAGAATATCTATGAAGACTCCCAAGACTGGGTGAACGGCGTGCCGGTAGGCTACGACTTTGCAATCGGTATCAGCGGCAATGCACCGACATCGACCACACCTCTCACATGGACTCGCGGTATGGATGCAGGATCTGGCACATGGGGCAAAGATACTCCTTGGGGACTCGGCGGGCACATTGCTTATCTCGATGGACACGTGCAATTTTACACTGAACTGGGCGAGGAAGATGGACAACTAGTCGATCCAACAACGGGCCAACAAACAACCGCGATGACTGACCTTTACTCTCAAGATCAAATTAAGTTAGCACCGACTTACAGCCCAGGAGGCTAAGTTGACTTTCTAGTTTTATTTTTTGTAAAACCCAGGCTCATATGAGTCTGGGTTTTTCTTTGACCAATGATCACCTTTTAAATTGTTAGCCAAACATAAAACCAATCAGATCAACAACAAACACCAGAGAGCACAGAGGCCTGACCACATCACGCCTAAAATAAAAAACCACAACACCACCCCAAGTTGGAGATTTCTTTGTTTATCTTTGAAATTTTGGGATTGTTTAACGCGCCGCTCATCCTTTAGTTAGAACGAATAATGTCCGACCCGATTTTTATACTTGGCCACAAAAATCCCGATGCCGATGCGATTTGCTCTGCGATAGCCTACGAAGCTTACAAGCACGCCATTGGCGAAACCGAGTATGTTGCGGCTCGTTGTGGCAACTCGAATGCACGAATCGACGCGATCTTAGAGCACTTCAAGGTGCCCCTGCCGCGTTTCATTGGCGATGTCACACCGCGCGTGGAAAATATTATGCAATCGGAAGTGCGCTCACTCAGCAAAAATAGCACCTGCGCCGAGGCACTCGAATTGATCGACAAATATGACGTGCGCGCCCTACCCGTGGTCGATGATAACGGCCATCTCGAAGGCCTGATCTCGATTTTCCAATTGGGCGAATTCTTCATCCCCAAGCCAAGTGAGCCGATCAAGATGCGCCGTGTGCACAGCTGCATCAGCGCCATCATTCGCTCGCTCAGGGCCACCGTGCTGCACCAAGATCGCTCTGACCAAGTCGAAGAACTATTTGTACGCGTCGGCGCCATGGACATTCGCACCTTCGACAATAATCACAAGGAGAGGGGCACCAGCGCCAACAGCAGCATCATCGTGGTCGGCGACCGCCGAGACATCCAGGAACGCTGCCTACAGCTTGGCGTCCGCCTGCTGGTGATCACCGGTAGCCTCGAAGTCGACGCCGACATCATCGAGCGGGCCAAAGAGCGGAACGTTTCGCTGATCGTTAGCCCTTACGACTCCGCCTCCACGTCTTGGATCATCCGCACCGCCACCCACATCGATTCACTGATCGATACTGAAGTAAAGTGCTTCAAGGCCGAAGATCGGATCGAATCCGTCAAGCGCCGGATTGCCAATTCTAACGCCTCGCTGTACATGGTGACTAACGAAGACAAGGCGCTCGTCGGCGTGTTCTCTAAAAGCGACATACTGCGGCCTAGTCGCACACGCATCGCGCTGGTGGACCACAACGAGCTCGGTCAAGCCGTGAACGGTGCTAAGCATGTGCAAATCACCGAAATTCTAGATCACCACCGCCTCGGCAACATTCCAACTGATCAACCCATTCTGTTCATCAATCGGCCAGTCGGCTCGACCTGCTCAATTATCGCTGACCTCTTTCGTGCCCAATCGCTGACACCGACGCCAGCCATGGCAGGCATGATGATGTCTGGGATCATCTCCGACACGCTGCTTCTTAATAGTCCAACGACGACCGCCCTCGAAAGCGAATTACTCGATTGGCTCTCGCCAATTGCCGGCATCAGTGCCGAAAAATTGGCGAAGCTAATTTTCTCATCAGGCTCGGTAATTATCAATCACGCCCCCGAAGAAGTGGTTTGCTCAGACTGCAAGCGTTACTCCGATGGCGACATCAGTTACTCGGTTTCTCAGATCGAAGAACTTGGATTTACTAATTTCTGGAATCACGAAAATGCTCTCGACCTTGCGCTCGAAGCCTACCGGAAAGAAGAAGGGCTGCTCTTTAGCTTCCTGTTAGTGACTGATATTAACACCCAAAATTCACTACTCGTGGTGGCTGGCAGTGACGAGCTCAAGGGCCAGATCAACTACCCACTGAAGGGCCAAAACAACATTTACGATTTAGCCGGGATCGTTAGCCGCAAGAAGCAACTGATCCCCTACATTACGACGCTCCTCAAGACTATAGGTGTGGTCGGCTAAAATGCTGGGGCCACAACGTTCCCCGATCTTACGATCGAGGCCACACTCGACAAATATAGCCTACGCCGTCAGGCGGGGGTTCTGTAAGAACTACACGCGCTAGTGCATGACTAACTCATTGCCATCGAGTGTGAACCGCACCGTGCTTTGCTCGGCGACATCTCCCCTGAGAATACCGCGCGCCAGACGTGTCTCGACCTGCTTCTGCAAAAAGCGCTTCAGCGGGCGCGCACCGTAGACAGGGTCGTAGCCCTTCTCGCCAATCCAGGCACACGCCGCATGGTCGAACTCGATTATAATCTGCCGGTCAGCAAGCCGTGCATTGAGCTGCGCAAGCAAGAGGTCGACGATCTCAGTGATCTCTTCAAGCGTGAGTGGCTTAAACAAAATGACGTCGTCGATTCGGTTCAAGAACTCAGGGCGGAAGCCTTGGCGCAACTCTGTCATCACAGAATTTCGGACCGTTTCTGGTATTTGATCTCCGGATACACCTTCAGTTAAATAACGACTGCCGACATTAGAGGTCATAATAATCACCGTGTTCTTAAAGTCTACGGTATGCCCCTGCGAGTCTGTGATGCGACCGTCGTCCATGACTTGCAGCAAAACGTTGAAAACATCAGGGTGCGCCTTTTCGATTTCGTCGAACAGCACGACGCTGTAAGGCTTGCGGCGCACCGCTTCAGTGAGCTGTCCACCTTCATCATAACCGACATAGCCTGGAGGCGCACCAATCAATCGAGCCACCGAGTGCTTCTCCATATATTCTGACATGTCGAGGCGTACAATATTGTCGGCCGAGTCAAACAGTGTCGAGGCGAGCGTGCGGGCTAACTCTGTCTTGCCGACCCCCGTCGGCCCGAGAAACAGAAAGCTACCAATCGGCCTGCGCGGATCTTTAATCCCCGCGCGAGCCCGTAGAATCGCCTCAGAGACGAGCGTAACCGCTTCATCTTGGCCAACCACACTTTCATGCAAAACTTCCTCGAGACGGAGCAGTTTCTCGCGCTCGCCCTCGACCAGTCGCGTCACCGGCACACCGGTCCACTTCGAGACAATGTCGGCAATCTCGTCTTGCGAGACTTCCTCCTTCAAGAGTGCGTCATCCTTCGCCTCGACCGCTTCCAGAGCTTGTAGCTTTTCTTCCAGCTCTGGCATCTTACCATGCCGCAACTGGGCGACGGAATTGAGGTCGTATTCGCGCTCGGCTTTTTCCATGGCGATACGGGTAACATCGAGCTCTTCACGCACAGCGCGAATCTCGTCGATCGCGCTCTTTTCGTTGTCCCATTGCGCACGAAAGACGCCCGCCTCTTCACGCACATTCGCGAGCTCTTTAGAGAGCAGCTTCAAACGCGCCTTGGAGGCGTCATCCTTCTCATTCTTCAACGCCGCCTCTTCGATTTCAAGTCTGAGGGTACGCCGCGTGAGTGCGTCGAGCTCTTGTGGCATGCTATCCATCTCTGTACGAATCATCGCGCAGGCTTCGTCGACTAAGTCGATTGCCTTATCGGGTAGAAAGCGGTCGGTAATGTAACGATGCGAGAGCACTGCGGCTCGTACCAGCGCATTGTCTTGAATGCGCACGCCATGAAAAAGTTCGAAGCGCTCACGGATGCCGCGAAGAATCGAAATAGTGTCTTCAACCGTGGGCTGATCCACCTGCACCGGCTGGAAGCGGCGCTCGAGGGCCGCATCTTTTTCGATGTGTTGCCGATACTCATCGAGGGTCGTGGCACCAATACAATGCAGCTCGCCTCGCGCCAACATCGGCTTGAGCATATTGCCCGCGTCCATTGCACCTTCAGACTTACCAGCACCGACGATCGTATGTAGCTCGTCAATGAATAGCAAGATGCGCCCCTCGCTGGACTTCACTTCAGCGAGGACTGCTTTGAGTCGCTCTTCAAATTCACCACGATACTTAGCACCCGCGATCAGCGAACCCATATCGAGGGCAAAAATGGTTTTGCCTTTGAGTCCTGCTGAGACATCGCCACGGACAATACGCTGAGCGAGGCCCTCAACAATCGCAGTCTTACCGACGCCGGGCTCACCGATTAGCACCGGATTATTTTTGGT
>JAQXBA010000203.1 GCA_029252625.1 Opitutia bacterium
GACTCATACATCACGTCCAGAGTGCGGTGGCCAAAGACTGGTACGTCAAAGCGATAGTCTTGCCCCAGCTTTACGGTCTTCACAAAAATAAGATCGTCGGTTTTAAATGTGCCCGCGCGGCGCAGCATAGGGTCGGTCCCTTCGTAAGCCTCGACTGCCATTACAGTGCCATGCCGCACGACGACGCTTTGGCCGACGTCGAGATCTGCCATGCCTTTGGCTATATTGATGCCGTGCGTAATATCCGTTAACTCTGCTTTTAATTTCCCTGCAGTCATTAAGCCTTCGTGCGCGAGTTGATCATCCAGAAACGAGCGGGCATCGAGCATCGAGATATCGATCGCTTCGATTTCGGAGGCAATCGCACCGAAGATGGTCTCGGCATTTTTGATCTGTAGGCTATTTAGAATCTTTAGGGCTTTTAGGTCGGGATGTAGACCGTGAAACAGGCGTCGCGGTGTGATTTGTCCAGCCATTAGGGCGTAGCCACAATCGAGTTTCTTTAGCGATTTTAGCAGTTTTCCGAGCTGCCCGACTTTAATTTGGATGTGTTCGTTAACTGGGATTGAGTCGATCAATGCTGGCTCCGTCTCTCCTGCAAAGGACACGATGCGCAGCGGCAAACCAGCGGCGCGAATACGCTTGGCCGCCAGAATCGGATACAGTCCTTTACCAGCAATTAAGCCGATGGGGCGCTGGTCAAAGGTGTCAGGTAGGAATTGCGATCGGGGCAGGGGGGGGCTCATAGCAGGTGACTATTGATTGAACTCGTAAGGACGTTTAACAGCCTGATTCAATTGGTCGGGCGATGCAATTAGCACAGGTCGAGGCGGATGGCCATTGTGACCTGCTTTAAAAAAAACGCGTGTGCTGGCATGCTGAGTGGCTTGTGCGAATTGTTCAATTGCTTTGGGTAGTGAGCTGAGTGTCATGTGCTCGGTGACTTCACCGAGCACGGCACTCTGTGGACTAATCCGTATGCTTTGCGGCTCGATGATTAATTCTCGTTGCTTTCGATCTGGGTATTTATAAGTAATCAGACCTGAGTAAGCGCTGATTTGTGCACCCATATCGTCGTACTGAATAATACATGTAGCCGAGTGTATTTGTAATTCTCCAGTCGGCAAAAATATACGTGCTTCTGAAAGCGGCGAAAGATTATTACTGACGACTGCAAGGTCTCCATCAATCAGCCGTATCGAGAGGATCGACCTAGATGGCTCGTAGGAGAGACGCTCTCTTTTATTCGTGAATGGTTTTTGGGCGAAGGTTTCGAATAGAATGGTCGATTTTTCGCCGATGCCAATACCCATGCCATTGGAGAGTGACAGGTAAATATGAGCGTTCTTGCCAGTTTTGATGGTGCAAGCATTCAGGATTAGAGTGTCGTGCAGCTTTGGCTGTGTGCTGTGTGATTCGGCATCTTCAATCTGAACGCTGCCTTGGATGCTGGTGGCGAATGCGATGCCTTCGGCCATCTCCTCGGCATGCGAGACGATCGCTCCGTCGAGAAAAATCCCTGCTGCGATTAGGTAGCAGAGAGTAATCCAACAAGACTGAGTTTTGATCGGCATTAAAGAGCTACGATGTTGACGATTTTACCAGGCACGTAAATTTCGCGCTTGATCGATTTTCCATCAATGTGAGCGACAACGCGTTCGTGTGCTTTGGCTGCTGCGATGGCATGGTCTTTAGAGACGTCGGCTGGGAGTTGAGCATCGCCGCGGTATTTGCCATTCACTTGGAAGATTACTTTAATGCTATCTTCGACTAGCTTACTTTGGTCACACTCCGGCCAGCCCGCATTGACAATGCTGTCTGTATGACCAAGGTGCAACCAGAGCTCTTCGGCGATATGTGGCGCGAGCGGTGCGAGTAGTTTAGTGAAGGACTCCACTGCTTCGAGCGTGAGCGAGTCGGCTTTACCGAGCTGATTGACACAGATCATCATTTGCGAGATTGCGGTGTTAAAGCCGAGTGCCTCGTAATCTTCAGTAACCTTTTTGATCGTCGCATGCAGTGTGCGATCAGTGTCGGCATCGAGTTTGTCGGTCGTGTTGATCTTCGGGTTTTTGCTGCCATTTTCAGAGACGACGAGGCGCCATGCTTTACGCAGGAAGCGGGCGATGCCTTCGATGCCCTTGGTATTCCATGGCTTCATCGCTTCAAGTGGTCCGAGAAACATCAGGTAAAGGCGTAAGGCGTCAGCTCCATAGTTGACGACGATGCTTTCGGGGCTGACTACGTTGCCGCGGCTTTTCGACATTTTCTCGCCGTCTTCGCCTAGGATGATGCCTTGGTGAAAGAGTTTCTTAAATGGTTCGGGGTCGGCCACCACGCCCAGGTCGTAAAGCACATGGTGCCAGAAACGTGCGTAAAGGAGGTGGAGTACCGCGTGTTCTGCGCCGCCTATATAAAGGTCAGGGTAGCCCCAGTATTTTTCCTTTTCCGGAGCAATCAGTGCTTCAGTGTTTTTTGGATCCACGTATCGCAGGTAATACCAGCATGAACCAGCCCATTGAGGCATCGTGTTGGTCTCGCGTGATGCCTTGACCCAACCTTCGACGGCTTCGTTGGAAGTGGCTCCGGTTTTCGGATCCACATAGATGTGTAGCCATTCCTCGGCTTTCGATAGTGGGCTTTGGCCGTCAGGCGACGGTGTATAGCTTTCCACTTCGGGCAATGCCAACGGCAGTGCATTCTCGGGCAGGGCAACGGCAAAGCGTAGTTCACCATCAATCTGGCAGCTGACGGGGCGCTCAAGCGATTTAAGCGAGTCGTCCACTTTCGCATAATCGACTTCGTTGACCCACACGATCGGAAAGGGCTCGCCCCAGTAACGTTGGCGTGAAAAGAGCCAGTCGCGCAGCTTAAAGTTGACGGTCGCCTCGCCGCGCTTGTCGGCTGCGAGTTGAGCGATTATTGCATTTTTAGCGCTTTCAGAGTCTTTGCCGGTTTGCTCGCCAGAATTGATTAAGTCGCCGGGGCCAGTGTAGGCTTCGGTTAATCCACCCGCGGAATCTTTCTCGGCGCTGCCGTTGTCGTCGATGACTTGGGTGATTTCGAGGTCAAATTCTTTGGCAAATTCGAAGTCGCGAGTGTCGTGCGCTGGCACGGCCATGATGGCACCCGTGCCGTAGGTCATTAGCACGTAGTCGGCCACCCAGATCGGTATCTCCTTGCCGTTGACTGGATTGATCGCAGTTGCACCCGTCCAGACGCCGGTCTTTTCTTTAGTTAGTTCCGCGCGTTCGAGGTCGGATTTGCTCTTCGCTTTTTCGGCGTAGGCGAACACGGCGTTGCTTTGCTCGCTAGTGGTAATTTGCGAAAGCAGCGGGTGCTCAGGAGAAATCACCATGTAAGTCGCGCCAAACAATGTGTCCGGGCGAGTGGTGAACACGGTGAGGTCTGCGTCGTGAGATGAGATGTCGAAAGTGATCTCGGCACCTTCGCTGCGTCCGATCCAGTTTTCCTGGAGGCGTTTGGTCGAGTCGGGCCAGTCGAGGTCTTTAAGGCCAGCGATAAGCTTGTCGCCATATTCGGTAATACGAAGCACCCATTGGCGGATCGGGCGGCGTTCGACAGGAAAACTACCACGTTCAGATCGGGGACCTTCGGGCGTGTTGAGCACTTCCTCGTTAGCGAGCACAGTGCCTAGTTCGGGGCAAAACCAGACGGGCTTCTCATCGACATAGGCGAGGCCTTTTTTGAACAGCTGCAAAAAGATCCACTGTGTCCACTTATAATAGCCTGAATCAGTGGTGTTGACCTCGCGCGACCAGTCATAAGCGAATCCGAGCTGGCGGAGCTGTGCCTTAAAGTGCGCAACGTTTTGCTTGGTCGTTTCACGCGGGTGCTTGCCCGTCTTGATCGCATATTGCTCAGTCGGCAGGCCGAAGGCGTCCCAGCCCATCGGGTGGAGCACGTTAAAGCCCTTGGCTTTTTTGTAGCGCTTCAGCGCATCACTAGCAGTGTAGCCTTCGGGGTGGCCGATGTGCAGACCCGCGCCAGAGGGGTAAGGGAACATATCGAGGATGTAAAAGGTGGGTTTGTCCTCAAAGTCCTTTGCGTTGTAAGTTGCGTTGTGCTCCCAGAAATCCTGCCATTTTGGCTCGATTGCGGAAAAGTCGTATTCTGTGGTCTGTGTTGCCATGTTATAGAAAACCGCAGATTTAGAAGAGTCGTATACAGTCCGTCAATATTGCAAAGCGTCGAGTGGCGCTGATTCGAATCGCGCGATTGGGCAGATTATCTTGATATTTTAAGCGCGGTTCTTTACTTAACCTTTTTTTATATGCGCATTCGAGCCCCATTGTTTTTTCTTATCGCCCTAGCATTTGTAATGACTGTCGCATACTTACGGGGTGAGACATCGGCAGTGGATGCCTATAATAAGCAGGAAAAGAACCTGTCGCAAAAGCGCTTTGAACAGAAATCTTGGTCGGGCATTCAGAAGTCTGATTTGATGCAGAAGTCGTTCCCCTTTAAGCAATGGGACTCACATTATTCCTCACTCGGCTCAAAAAAATCGAATATTTCGCTTACAGAATCTAAAGTTAAAAAGCGCTTTAAGTCTGAAATTGTCGAATTTGACACTAAAGCGATGGATATCTCCAAGTGGAATGGACGCTTGGCCGTTCTCGAGCGTCAGGCTCAGATTAGCACAAATTCGACTGTGAAGAAGATCGAAAATAAACGTATGTATGACAGAATGCTGCAGAAATCGAAGAGTTTTGAGGAGACTGGAGAGACTCTTTCGCTGCGCGAGATCAACCGTTTTCAGTTCCGGCAAAATCGCTCAGATACAGCGGTGCCGGTTCGCGCAGTTGGTGGCGAAGATGATTCCTGAGTGTTGATCGACTTGTTTGTTTTGCCTCGTGCGGTTTTTAAGTCGCTCGTAGCTATTTGATGACGCTGCCTGCGATAGCAGTTTCATTTGCTGACTCCGGCTGACATGCTTGCCATTGTTTAGCTGTTGGGATTCTCGGGCTGTTCAAAGTCCTGAGTTTCTGGTTTTTTATAACAAAGAAAAGTGCGTGTGTTTGCTGAGGGGCTCTTTCGCGGCCCTGCCGCATCCTAGCTGAATGCGCTTATTAGCGAAATAGTCATCACCGATCCTAGATGAGCGTACAAAAAAACCCGCGAGTGTTTCGCGGGTTTTAAAAGATGGCGGAGAAGATGGGATTTGAACCCAATTTACCATTGCTGATAGTCAACTACTTACGCATATTTTTTACTTTTTGTCGTGTTTCTGTACTGTTCTTGAGCAGTTAATTCGCTAAATATGCACCTTGTTCTGATTGTCTTTTAAAACAGAATAGCCGGCAAGAATTTAAGCCCCTAGCTAGGCGCTAGTAAGCCCTTTGCAAGGGTGTAAGGACTAGGATAAGGATAAGGACTAGGACTAGGACTAGGATAAGGACTAGGATAAGGTAATGGCTAAAGCCTAGGGCAAATGCATTTTTGGCATCCTGCCGGCAGTACCACTTACTGGCATGTTTTTTAATAATTCCTCATCAACAAATACACGCACCCGGCTGGCTATTACTGGATCGTGGAGCGCAGCTTTCTTGAGGCGCAGGACTGCTTTGCGTGTCGGCAGGCATAAGTCTTTAAAAATGGCGTCTCGCGCTACCAACGCTTCTGGGGTATTCGCAGCTAAGGCAGTATAGTCTGAATCGTCGTCTGGAATTCTGATTTCAATCTGATCGCGGTAATTATCAGGCAGGGCGTCGATCGCCCAGGCCGCGAGCAGCGCGCCTTGATGCATCTCTGGTATGTGCTCGAGTATCAATTCGAGTGTATCTTTACGTGGTCGGCGGCCAGTGCTAATATGCCGAATGGAATTGAGTGGTAGCGTAGTTTTAGCAGCAAACTCTTTTTGAGTAATTTTGAGCTGAGAAAGTATTGATTTGAATACATCGGGGAGTCGCATGAGAGTTTTTCGAAATAAATGTAGGTTTTTTGCCTAGTGATAATGCCGCTATACGGTGTTTATTCTTGGTCCGTTGAGACTAGTCAATTACGCTTTATGATGGTGCCTTGACTGGCTCATTTATATGCCGTTACAAATCGCGGCATGGATGGATATGAACTATTAAAAGGAGCAATCAAAATGGGTGGTGACGTCTGCAGTAATTGTCACCTGCGCGGGGCTACTTTTAATAGCTTATCAGTCTTTTTACCACAAGTGGAGGCCGAGCTGGCCGCGCTTGAAATAGAAGTTGCAGCGTTAAAAGTCAGGCACAGCAACTTGCTGCGCAGCCTCGACCCTCAGACGACTTTCAACTTGCTGGATGGGGAAGCGTAATTTGTTATGCCCGTTTGCGACGGGCTTGTTTGGCATCCATGATTTGTTGCTGCTCCGCGATGGCTTTATCGATGATCGCTTGCACTTTTGGATCAGTCGCTTCCTCTGCTGGAGTTGCATAAACTGCCCGTCTTTCGAACTGCAAACCGACTCGAAGCGCCTCAGAAATAGCGCCCTCGATGTATGCATTCATTGACATCTGGTTTTCACTAGCTGCACGACCGATGCGGCCTTTAAGTTGCTCATCAACGACGAGTGAGATGCGGGCTTTACCCTGACCTGTTGGATTAGTTGGCATATTTTTGTAACTCTATATTAAGTACTTATGCAACATGCACGCATTAGCAACACATATTAATTTGACATATTAATTACTTAATAAGAAATTACGATTTATGAGTGATTTAAAATCCAACAATAAAGATCGAATTAACTTTGAAATTCCGGGAGCAATGAAAGCGGAATTAAGCGATTTTGCCAAACAACAAGGGGAAACTGTGAGCACAGTTATTCGCTATGCTTTGCGGGATAAACTTAATAAGAACTTAATAATTAATGACATGGAAGGAGGTAAAAAATGAGCATCGAATTTGAAAAGACCGTACTCGCTGAGATTCGTGAAATGAAAGAGGCGCTGGCATATCGCACATCCTGGATCGCGGGTTATGTGGCTTTAGGTCGCTACCTGGGGTCGTCGGATAAACAGGGACGAGTTGCCAGAGCCTGGGCCACTGAGGAAAGGTTAAAGAGTAAAGAAATCAATGGGACGGCCTATTTTAGTATGGCTGATGTAGACCGGGCCATGCGCAACGGCAAACAAATCGAAACACCCAAGGCAATATGATCTACCTGATACCACTGATCTACCTGATACCACTATGCCTGGCGTGGGTAACGCTGCTAAGTCAGATGCCGCAGCTGTTCAAGTGGCTCGATCGTCGAGCTGAAATCCAACAGCTGCGCACTGACCAAGAACGCCGGCTCGAGCGAGTCAAGCACCTGTTACTGTAACTTATTTAACTAACAAAACAGAAAAAAATGAATACAAAATTACAAACTACTTCTGATACTGAGCTCGCTGTAGACGTGTTCGACACTCCGGTGTTTGATGCCTGCTACAAAATCGCAGAGGTGTTGGCGCAATCGTCGATGATTCCTGAATCTTTAAAGCTGGCAAAGGGCGTGGCACTGCCGATTGAGCAAGTGGCGGCCAATTGTATGCTCATCGTTGAGCAAGCACACCGATGGGGCATGAGTCCGTTCGCATGTATCAGCTGCGCGTCGGTGGTGCATGGTAAGCTGCAATGGGAAGGCAAGCTCGTTGCTGCGGTGCTAGAAGCCAAGCTGGGCCTACGTTTAAACTACGATTATTCTGGCGAGGGTGAAGGCCGCAAGGTCGTGGTGTCGGGCATATTTCAGGATGAGTCAGAGGCCCGTAAAGTGGATGGCTCAGTCGAAGCATGGAAGACCACTGGCAATGGATCACCTTGGTCACCTGCAAATTATGATCGGCAGCTCGCTTACCGTGGAGCTCGCGAATGGGCGCGCCGGCATGCGCCTGCTTCGATTCTCGGCGTGGTAACGAATGATGAACAACTGCAAACAGGTGCCAAAAACGTGACTGGCAGCGCTTCGAATTTGCGCGCTGCAATTGATCCATATGCAAATGCATCTTTGGCGATTGAGTCCGTCGCGATTGAAAACGTGGCCACTGCTATTTTGGATCTGACGACTGCGACCGTGGCTGACGTGGTGGTAACGAATGCGCCAGATGATTCCTGGACCCGCTACCGCGTGCAGCTGTTAAGCGATAGCCAAACGATTACTGCGACCACTTTTAGCACGACAGTCGGTCGCAAAGCAGTCGCCCTCAAAGGCGCTGAGGTAACGTTTGCGACAGAAGAGACTGATAAGGGCACACGCCTGCTGTCCATTGACGCGGCACCAGCTGCAACGAATGAAGGGGCGCTGCTATAATGAGTGCCGAATCAAAACCTATCGAACTTGCCATTTCATTAAAAGGTGAGGTGCTCCAATCAAACTTCCCAGAATGGTGTGCCGGCATCAAGGCCGTGGTGGCGCAAGTGAATCAAGTCTTGTCCACTGACGCTGACTTCGATCGTGCTGCGAGCAATGTCAAGGAACTCAAAGCGGCTGAGAATGCACTGAAGGATGTGAAAGCCCAGGCTCTTAAAGAGGCAGCGGATATCCAGGCACTGTTTGCTGAGATTGATGACACTGGTGCAGAGGTGCGCAAGGCACGGCTCGGACTGGATCGGCAAATCAAGGCAAACAAAGAAGAGACGCGACTGGCTATCCTTATGCATGCGATCGTTTCAATCATTGCCACCAATCAACAAAAATATGAGAGGCGTATCGTCTCTGCAATGAAGGGCAAGAAGACTGTGGCGACTCAAGAAGCGGCTGCGACTGACACTGTCAAAATGATCAATGCGGAAGTGCTGGCCACGCGTGAAATTATGCAGAAGTTCACGGCTGAGTATGGCCCGACGCTCATTCCAGATCCGGAAAGCCTAGAACTGCGCGACTCGCTAGAGGTAGGAGTTGAACTGACTCGACGTTTGGAACGGCAACGCGATGAAGCAGAGAAGCAAAAGCTGCGCGATGAGTCAAACGAGCTGCGGGCCAAGGCTACAGCGGCAGAGCTATTCAAGGCTGATGCTGAAAAGAACAAAGACGATGCGGTCGATTTCAACAGAGTCATGGCTAAGGTGGCACCTGCTGAGCATTCCGCAGGGGACGAGCTCGCTTCCTTCCTTGCAACGGTTGCGGCTGGCTTTGCGCCCGCGAAAGCTGCACGGGCCAATCTCAAGCACAGATCAAACAAAGACAAGGCGGGCGCCTTTGCTAACGCACTCTCAGCGGCATGGAGCACACTGAAAGGAGTTAATTAATATGATCGTATTAGAAAACATGATACAGGGATCTGAACAATGGCTGAACGCTCGCAAGGGCAGGGCGACCGCTTCAGATTTTAAGAAAATACTGACTGCCACAGGCAAGCCATCCAAGTCGTCGCTCAGCTATATGCGGAAGCTGGCGCGGGAATGCGTGTGCGATGATCCGCAAGAGTTTATCGGTAACAAGTTTACCGACTGGGGAAATGATTGGGAGCCGGTCGCGCGGCAATGGTTCGCTGACAATGTGAATCCGATGCTCAAGGAGGTCGGCTTTGTGGGTCGTGGCGATGGCGCACCGCTCGGGTGTTCGCCTGACTCGCTGATTGTAAATGCCGCCGGCGACTACATCGAGGGGCTCGAAATTAAGTGCCCGCAAGTCGATACGCATGTGAAATATCTAATGGAGGGCGTGCTGCCAGATGACTATAAACTGCAAGTGCATGGATCAATGGCCGTCACTGGTCTGGACCGCTGGCACTTTGTAAGCTTCTTCCCGGAGTTGCCAGCCTTACACCTAGTCATCGAGCGCGATGCATTCACCGAAAAGGTAAGCGCGGCTCTGGATCAATTTATCATCGAATATGCCCCTGAGCGACAGCGCGTGCTCACCATGCTTGGCATAGTATCCGTGGCAGAGGCTGATCCAAATGAAGGAGGCATCATTTAATGAAATTACATCCAAACTTGGCCAAGGAGATCCGCGTCGGCATCGCACAAGCAAACCACGCGGGTTATGTGGTCCGCAACAAAACGGCTGACGAAATCCGCAAAGATTGCCAGGCGTTTGATCTAAAGTACAAGGTCCAGCCATACGCTACAAAGTCGAAAAGGGCAGTCGGTCGCGGTAAGGCATACAGCGACGAACAACGGATTAAACTCATTACCGCAGTGCACGGGCATCTCGAAGCAGGGGAGCGAACCAAAGACGCCTGCGACAAGGCGGGAGTCGGGTACAAAGTCTATATGGGTTGGCGCACCAGGCTTAATATCACAGAGCCAGCGCTGCGTTCTTACCAAAAGAAAGCAGGGGCGTAGTGATAACCAAAGCTTATGTCGGTATCGACAATGGCCTCGACGGTGCAATCGTGGCACTAAATGGCTTTGGCACGGTGACTTTCAAATGCAAGATGCCAGTCAATAAGACCGGCAAAGGCCGCGAGATCGATGTGCAGCGCTTTGCGGCAATCGTCAAGCAACTCAACCAGCATGCTGTGTTCATCGTCGAACAAGCCTCCAAGCATTCGCCTGGCAAGATGGCGCTGTGTTCAACCTGGCACTCGTTCGCCTGTATGACGACCACCCTGAAGCTGCTCAAAGTGCAGTGGGATCTGGTGCAACCGCAGCAGTGGCAACGAACATTCTGGGCCCGTCCTAAAATGCCAAAAGATCAGAAGTTCGACACTAAGGCAGCCGCTCTTGTCGCAGCCTCGCGGATCTGGCCGTGTGAGAAATGGCTGGCAAGTGATCGCTGTAAGATTGCACACGACGGGATGGTGGATGCAGCGCTCATCGCTGAGCACGCAAGACGGGCGGGCATTTAATTAAACAAAAACAACTAAATAGTATTACAATATGGCCAAGCGATTTATTGACACAGAACTGTTTAAGAAGCCCTTTATGCGGGGCTTACAAAGACCTTATAAGCTTCTATGGCTCTATCTGATATGCGAGTGCGACCACTCAGGTATCTGGGATGTCGAGTTGGACGTGGTCGCCCTACGTCTCGGGGAGGACTATACAGCCACCAATGCATTAGATGCCTTCGGCTCAGAAATCAAAGTGATCAATGGCGGGCTCAAGTGGTTCATTCCAAGCTTCATCTCCTTCCAATATGGTGAGCTTAAACCATGCAACCGCGTGCATGTCTCGGTATTGAGAAACCTGCGTAAGTATGCAATCGACGTCGATCCCTTTCAAATAGCTCAGCAGGAGCAAGTCGTGACCATTGAGAGTCGCGATGCAGTGCTCGAACAGGTGACGAAGCAAGTCGATCTCCAGGCACTACCACCGAAACCATCAAAGCCACCATTTAAGGAGATCGTGGACGGCTTTAATGAGCACTTAGGTAAGGTCCTAACACCCCTGCAAATACCCACTCACAAGCGCAAGGAAGCAATGCGAATCATGTGGCAGTTCTTCAAAGAAGACATCGAGCGCGTAAATGCCTATTGGAAACAAGTGCGCGCGAGCAAGTTCCTGACCGGGCGATCCGGCAAGAGCTTCAGAGCTTCGTTTGATTGGCTGATGAATGAAGACAATGCCGCCAAAGTCATCGAAGGCCAGTATCGTAACGAAGGGAGGGGAGCATAATGAGTAAGCAATGCAACCAAATGACCCACGAACAACGGGTGCAAGTGATGGCTGATGCTATATGGGCTGGCAATCAATGGCGCAACCCCGGGACGCCAGGAGTGTGCAAGTATTGCGAATGCATCCTGCCTTATCTGTACCACGTATCATCTGCGGGCAAAGTGCATGACGTCGCACGAGGCTCCAAGATGGAAGCGCGTGCGGTTGAAATCCTACACTCAACAACACCACAGGATGCAATGGTCTTCCCTTCAATCCTATGTGAGGTGATGGGCGAGCTTGGTATCCACTCAGCAGCACAGCAAGAGATCAAGTACCGGCGCGATCGGTGGCACAAAGCAGCAGCGGCCAAAGCTAAGCCAGCCAAGCAAGACCTGACTGGAGTAGGGGGGCACACATGGACCTAAGGCTCATTTGCCAGCCGATGCTGGAAATACCTCTCATTTAACCACCCAAACACCACCATCCAAACACCACACATACTATGCTCAAACACAACGACACCCAGCTACTCTCCATCAAAGAACTCGCCTGGAGACTCAACCGACACCCCAACTATGTCTACCACATGAAGAAAGCCGGCTTCCGTATGCCCGGCTACCGCGCAACCATCGAAGACGCCCTCAATTGGTTATATGATCACCCTGACTGGCGCCGCAAACTCGACTCCTAAAAACCAGGGGAACGCCGACCTCCGCGCCGCCCGCATCAGGGGAGGGACGGCCTCCGTGTCGTCCGCATCAGGGGAGGGACGACCTCCGTGTCGTCCGCATCAATGATCAGCATGGGGTCATGTCGTTATCTTTGCAGTCGTGAGGCTCTAGTGGTATTTGTAAAATATATTGCCAGACTCATAGAGTTCTTACTTTCTGAAGCTATATGAATGCAAGTGAGTATTATCGTTCAAAGCTATCGGATCCAAAGTGGCAGGAAAGGCGTAATAGCGTATTCGCAGCATACGGCCGGAAATGTAATCGATGCAGTATGACGAGTTGTTTAAATATTCACCATAAAACTTATTTAAATGGAAAAGAGCCGTGGGAATACCCGCTAAATAACTTTGAGGTTTTGTGCGATAAATGCCATGCTAAAGAGCATGGTAAGGTAAGTCAGGATAAATTCTGCGAGAATCCCGATTGTCTATCTCCAAAGCAACCCATCAGGCAATGTTTCAGATGTTGTTTTGCGTGTAGCCAAAAGCTATTGGAACAATTGGTAAAAAGTGAGAGAGAGAACGATATTAATATTCGTGAAGCAAAGAAATCCAGAGTGTCGTTAGAGGAATTAAAAAAACTTAATAATGATCAAAAAAAATTACTTGAAGAAAAAATTGAAACTATTGTCGCTTTAACACAAACCCTAGAAGATGTACCTAATAGTGATGGCACCGATGAATTACTTATCGGCTACAATTCTGAGTTAGCAAAAGCTGAGGAAGATCTGGAGAAATTTAGAGTTGAAATTAAAACGGATGAAAAAATGAGAATAATTTTGGTAGGTCTTGTGTTGGTAGTAATCGGGTTACTCTGTTTCAGTATATTTACTGAGAGTGCCAGTAGCAAGGGCGTTCAAGCTTCAACGCTCATCGTTGATAGGATTGCCCCTCCGGTAGTAGAGACTTTTACGCTGAACAAAGTTGATGGATTTATTGGTCAGTTCATTGAACACGAATCACGTGTCATGGACACACATACCACTAAAGGCGGAACGGTTTTTATTAATCTCGGCGGTAAATTCCCTAAAGAACTTTTGACTTTGGTTATATTTAAGAGCGCCAGAGGTGCCATAGGCAAGTTGCCTCAGGCGGGCCAAATAATTTCCTATGCTGGGATCGTAACGCTTTATGAGGGGAAGCCACGAATTGTCATTGAGTCAGGCGGTCAATTAACTATCACGCAATGAAGTTAGATTTTATTGTATAAACACATGACAAACCATCTTCTTAATTTTAAGCCTAATGACTCAAGCACTCTGCTTTAATTGCGGGTCCTATAAATTTGGAGCCTTGAGTATTTGCGATGATTGCGGAGCCGGTGCATCAAACAACCAAGATATCAGCATTGCTCTAACGGATCATTTCCTTTCTTGGGAACAATTGGATGTCTACGCAGATATCCGTAAAAGAATTAAGGTAATAGAGCCTGATCCAGAGGTCGGGAATTGGGCATTTGTCCACTATCTCGCCAATCCGCCTGAAAATCTTCTAGTCGCAGAAATTCCCCATCGATTTGAACTTCTAATATCAGCCCTTCTCAAGCAACTCAAAGTACCGATAGCTGGCGCTGAGGTAATCTATAACCGAAAATTAGAAATCGAACGCGCGAATCGTCAAATAGCTCAAACAAACTCCCCCAAAGACGTCAGTTTATAAATAGCTGAGCTTACTGCATAGCTCCGTCGCAAATCCTGCAATCATCACCTGATCCCTGCTTATCGTACCGGCCATTACCTTTACCGTAATAGCTGCAGTCCTCCTTGTGAGTCTTTCCTGTAGTGCTAATCCAGAAGACCCCACTTGAGTTCAAGGCATCATCTGAGGTAGTTGCGTTGCCCAGCTTTTTAGATCCACCGCAAATCTTACAATCATTACCTGACGCCTTCTTGGCGTGTCGGCCATTGCCCTTGCCGTAATACCTGCAACCCTGCTTGTGGGTCTTGCCAGTGCTACTAATCCAGAAGTCACCAGTTGGGGTTGAGGCATTATCTGGGGCAGGTTCGCTGCTTTGCTCCCATGCTCGCATCTCCCAGACCTTAATCGGCAGGTCGTAATGCTGAATGATGCTGTTCACTCTGATCAGATGCTTTCGATCCGATGGCTTTTCGAGAATTAAGACAATACCAGCCTGTCTGTTGAATTGAAAACCATAGTTCAAGCTCTGTCCAATGGCCTCTCCCCATTTGCGTGCGAAGTCCACCTCGATGGCATAGGAGTCCGTGAGGATGTCACAGCGTGTGCCGTCACCAGCAGTCACTTCTGTCTGGCCGCCGACTTGTGCTGCTAAGATGTCTTGGTAGTAGGACTCTGGCAGTGCTGAGAGGCTCGCAGATACGAATAGGAATGAGATGAAGGTAGTCAGTTTAATGCTAGTAAAGCAAAGTGAGCTTAAATAAATCAGGAAGGTTAGTAGCCAGTTCATTTAGTTATCCATTTCTTTCTTAAAATTCTAACGCTTACAAGGGTATAGGCTCCCGACAGGAGCATAAGCAGGTAGGGCCAAAACTTTATAGCTAAAATTACTATACCACCTTTACCCCCGTGTGTCGCAGCACCTCTTGCAATTGCTTTAGGATCACCTCCAGCAAAAGGATCCCAATCGAAGGCCATCATCGCTCCTGAAAAGAAGTTGAAGATACAGGCGATCAGTAAGATTATAAGTGAAGCTACATATAGCGCTTTCTTGTGCTCAAATTTATCAAAAATGAGGGGTATTAAAAACTGCAATACGAAGCAGATGAAAATTAGTTTTCCGTGGGTCATAAATGGTAGTAATTAAGTTATTTTTGCATATTAGCCAGCCACTCACGGGATAGCTTCTGAGCTGCTGCAATTTGCTCTTTGCTCATCTTTTTGGAGAGTATACCCTTGTTTTTCTTGGCAGACTCAATGCCTTGAGCCGCTGCCAGGTTCCACCACAGATATGCCATTACGTTATCCTCAGGGACGCCGTTGCCATTGGCATACATACGCCCTAGATTGTATTGAGCCTGAGCATTTCCCTGCTCAGCGGCTTTTCGATACCACCTCACAGCCTCAGCGTCATCCTCAGGTATGCCGTTACCATGGTCATTATCTCCAAAG
>JAQXBA010000006.1 GCA_029252625.1 Opitutia bacterium
TGAGCGGAAAGCCATTGGCATCGAGTCCCGTGTCCGAGTCCTGCCAGATGGTGGGCACCAGCACGATGAGGTCGATCGGGGTGGGCTGCCCCAAGTCGACCTGCACCCACTCCGTGTGGAGGGGATCCTGATGATAGACCGACTCGCATCCGACTGGTCCCGCACCACTCCGCATATTTAAGCGAGGCAAGGTCACGAGTTCCTTCTGAATGACGCCCAACCGCTGCTCGAGTTGATCGATCGACGACTGTTCCAGATTCAGTTGCGCCTCGACTGGAGTGGAGGCCGCAGTTGCCGCGGAGAGGCTGCCTGCCAACAGTAAGGGGAGGATGTGGGCGAGTGTATTGTTGAAATGCATGAGCGTGGGAGCAATCATTCGCGTCTGTGGCGCGTTGTCCAATGCGAATGGTTACAGATTGAGACTGCGCCGCCGTCAAGTGCGCGCACGCCCGAGTGAGTGGGGCGGCGTTTTCGATTCTATTCAGGCACCCCCCAAAATGGGAGTATTCAAGAATTCTAAAGGGTGTATAATTTGCGGCATAGGGAAGTCATTCTAGAGCTTTCAACCTTGTAACTAAATAATATACGAAAATATGAAAAACCCCTCAAAACTATCATGCCTGCTAATTGCAGGCATACTGACCTCGACTTTAACCACGCAGGCTGCAATCGTTATTGTTGATGGGTGGACCGTTAATGATGATTCTTTCACGGACGATGCAGCTGGAACGTACAGTGAAGTGTCTCCGTTCAGCGTAGATTCGGGTGCTGCCGATAATGGCCATTGGAATGATACTTCGCGCTTTACTTTTGGCGGAGGATCAGCGACGTGGACGTTTTTAGGATTGGAAAATGGAGAGTATGAAGTGGCTGCGAGCTGGTCTTATGCTGGCAACCGAGCTCCTGATCCGTTTTATACCGTTCAGGGAGGTTCAGCCATTGTTGTAAACCAGCAACTTGAGGCCACCGGCGGGCCTATATTGACGGATGCTTTAGATCAAGAGATCAGTTTTCAAATGCTTACGATTAGTGCTTTGGTAACTGACGGCACTCTAACTGTGACGATAAATGATGGTCCAGGCACCAACACTGTTGATGCCGTCGCGGATGCGATCGCGATTCAAGCTATCCCCGAGCCCGGCACTTATGCGCTGATCGGTGGTTGCTTGGCACTCGGCTACGTCATGCTGCGTCGTCGCCGTCGCTAGATCCTGAGCTTGTTCTTAACCCTGAGCTTGTCGATGGGTCGAAGGGGCACGAAGCAGATTTTTTCATATAGGGGATTCCTATTAGGGTTAAAGGTCGCACTGGGGAGTGCGGCCTTTTTTTGGTGTCGTTGTCATTGACCGGGGAGTGGGTGCATCGAACCACTGATTCAGCCCCATGGCACCACCGAATTCCATTGTGAGCGTGCCTGTTGTTATGCCCTTGGGTGCTGAGGAACCTTAACCTACCAGCAATCTTAGGTCCTGTTTTTTAACCGTTAATTAACGTTCATTAACGGTTCAACTCTTCTTTTTCAGCGCCTATTGGACTGTTGTATCAGGGGGAGGGCGACTGTCCCCAGTCGCCGCGATACGGCTTAACCACGATCCCCAGCTTAAAGCGTTTGGGGACAAACGCCCTCCCTTTTAACAGCAGTCGCGATGCGGCGTACTTTCTGCTCGGATCCTGGCACTCTCAAAAATGGGGGTATTCAAGATTTCTAAAGTGTGTATGATGAGTGGCCTAGGGAAGCCATTCCCTTAAAAAATCACGCCTTAAAGGCTAGTCAAAAAGCACGGAGTCGAAAATTATCATGTTATCTATTACCAAATTCATTGTCGCATCTATTCTGACTTGTGCCCTTGTTGGGGCCTCGTCTCTGTCTGCGAAGCCACAGGCGAAAGCAGATATCAAGGCCTTGTTAATTACTGGTGGCTGTTGCCACGATTATAACGAACAACGAGATATCATTCCGATGGCGGTTGATATGAACAGCAAATTGAAGGTCGAGTGGACGATCGTGCACCAGCGCACAGACGCATTTGATGGAACGCTCGAACTCTATAAAAGCCCGGATTGGGCAAAGGGATACGACGTCGTGGTTCATAACGAATGTTTTGCTGCCATACGTGATGTGGATTACATGAAAGGGATCGTCGCACCACACCGTGCTGGCGTGCCTGCGGTGATGGTACACTGCGCGATGCACAGTTATCGTATTGATGAGTGGCGCGAACTCTGTGGAGTCAGTTCGGTACGCCATGGTCCGCATCATGCCTTTGAGGTCCAGATTACCAATGCCGAGCATGAGATCATGCGAGGCCTGACGAACTGGAAAACTCCCAAGGGAGAACTCTATTTCATTGATAAAGTCTATCCCACGATGACGCAATTGGCACAGTCAAAGTCGGATAAGACGGGCGCGCTGCATCCGAATGTATGGGTCAATGAGTTCGGCCCGAATAAAACGCGCGTCTTTGCGACCACAATTGGTCACCACAATGAAACCATGTTGCAGCAACAATATATGGAATTGTTAACACGCGGCCTGCTGTGGGCCGCAGGCAAGCCGGTGGCAGAGAGCATCCAGCAAAACTAGCAAGCCTCTGAGGCGAAAACCGATTCATTTCTACGAACACTGAATCCCAAGCGATATGATGAACAAAACATTGACTCAAACGACCACGGGGCGCCGTGACTTTATGCAGAAAAGTGCCCTTGCAGGAGCGGGCATGTTGTTGATGCCTTCGGGCTCTCTATTTGGCGCAAGATCGGCCAACAATCGACTGAATATAGCGCTGATTGGATCTTGGGGGCGAGCGAGTCAGCATTATTCAGCACTGAAGGGTGAGAATATCGCCGTGATATGTGACGTGAATAAAGAGAATTTGGCCAAGGCGCAGAAAGAGTTTCCCAATGCGACGCCGTATGAGGATTGGCGCAAGGCGCTTGACCATCCCGGATTGGACGCGGTGCTCTGCTGCACCACAGACCATACACACGCCTTTGTGGCAAATTGGGCCATGAATCGCGATTTGCACGTTTATGTGGAAAAGCCTATCGCGATTACGGCACATGAGGCTCGTGTTTTGCGTAAGACCTACTTGACCAAAAAGGGTAAATTGGCGACGCAAGTGGGCACCCAGCGCCATGCCTTCCCGAACTTTAGCCGCGTGCGTGACATGATTCGCGATGGTGTCATCGGCAATTTGAAAGAGGTGCAGACCTGGGGAATGCATGCTCGGCGCGCAAACAGCTATTTCCCTGCGGCGGGTTCCGCGCCCTCGCACCTAAACTGGGACTTGTGGCTGGGGCCGTCGCCAGAGCATCCCTTCAACCCTGCTTATTTTGAATTAGGTGATCGCGCCGGCTTAGGCTGCCAATCCTGGAATAAGTATTGGGACTTTAGCATGGGCTATGCCGGTGACTGGGGCAGCCATACCTTCGATCTTGCATGGAATGCAATCGATGCACAGCTACCCATTTCAGTGAGTTCGAAGTCCTCTGAGGATCCACATAGCGATGTGACTCCGGAGGACGTGCATCTGTCCTTTATCATGCCTGCCAATGAGTGGCGCGACAAGGTTCGCGTTAGCTGGGTTCAAACTAAAGAGGCGGTCAAATCACCTCGTGAGTGGATGGATTTGGATAAACTGAAGCATGGTGCGTTGTTCAAGGGAGATCAGGGCTTTATCATTGCAGACTTTAAGACGCGTACGGTGATTCCGTTTGGTAGAAATGCCGATATGTCTTACTACCAGCCACGCAGTCGCGATGCAGTTGCGCCGGATATCGGCAACTTTCAGCATGAGTGGATTAATGCATGCAAGAACGGCAAGCCCGAGCAGACGTCCTGTAATTTTGAATACGGTGCCAGTATGATCGAAACGCTGTGCACGGGATTGGCCAGCTTCCGATCCGGTCAGAGTTTTGATTATGATGCTGCGAGCGGTATCGCGAGCAATGCAGTGGCCAATCAATTCCTAACCAAGCCATACCGTAAGGGATGGACGCTGAACGGTTAGTGCGTGGATGCGCGTGCGCTGCAATCAATCTATTATTAGGATAGTAGCGGGACATCCCTGTCCTGAAGACACAAATAAGGTCGGAGCAATATGAGAATAAAGAAAAACAGTTTAAAAATGGGATGCTTGCTAGCCGCCATGGTGGCGTTGCTGACGGTCAATGCAACCGCATCGGCCAAAATCAAAGTCGCCTGCGTGGGGGATAGCATTACATTCGGGGCTGGAATTCAGGATCGCGCCAGCAACAGCTATCCAGCGCAATTGCAGCAAATGCTCGGGGAGCAATTCGAAGTTCAAAACTTCGGCCAGAACGGCCGCACCCTGCTCTACGGTGGCGATGCTCCCTACATCAAAAGCCCCCAATTCAAGCAAGCACAGGACTTCAACCCCGATGTTGTCATCATCAAGCTGGGCACGAATGATTCAAAACCTCAAAACTGGCGCGGTCGCAGAAGCTTCATCCCCGATTACACGCGCCTCATCAGTCGCTTCCGCCAGCTCCCCTCCCAACCCGTGGTGTGGATCTGCAAGCCCGTCCCCGTGTTTCCAGAACAATGGGGTATCAAGGACTCCGTTGTGCGTGACGAGATCATTCCCCGTATCAACTACATCTCTAAAGAAGCAG
Source organism: Opitutia bacterium (assembly GCA_029252625.1). Classification (GTDB taxonomy): domain Bacteria; phylum Verrucomicrobiota; class Verrucomicrobiia; order Opitutales; family Coraliomargaritaceae; genus Lentimonas. The sequence continues at coordinate 4,636 of JAQXBA010000006.1, forward strand.
GTGTTCCCATCATCGACCTGTACTCCCCGCTCAAAGCATTCCCGCAGTACTTTCCAGACAAAGTCCACCCAAACAAGGATGGGGCAGGTGAAATGGCTAAAGTCATCGCTACCTTTCTGAAAAAATACCGCGATCAAGCACCGCCAATACCAACGCGTGTTGACCATGCCCCCGCAGCAAACCTCGTGATCTGGGATGACCGTGCCGCCTATGACTTCGAAGCTGCCTACCCCGTTGGCAATGGCCGCCTCGGAGGCACTGTCTATGGTCGCTTCCCGAATGAGCAAGTACTGATCAACGAGGAAACAATCTGGGAGAACAAAGGTAAACTCTACATGCGCGAAGACGCCTTTCCCCACTTTGAAAAAATCCGCGAGCTCGAAGCCGCCGGCGACTACAAGGGAGCGGATGATTATTTCAAAGAGCACATTTCCAGCAAAGGCAGTCGCGGCAAACACCCACTCAGCTACCAGCTCGCTGGCTTTCTCAAGCTCGACTACGCAAACACAGCTGAGCTCCAGCACAGCAAACGCAGCCTCGACCTGCGCACGGGAATCGCCACGAACACCTACATCCTCACCGACGGCTCCACCATCACCCAGCAAACCTACGCTTCCGCCGTGGATGACGTGATCGTCGTGGAAATCACTGCTGGTAAGCCTCTCGACCTCAAGGCCTACCTCAAAGGCTCGACTACCGAAGGCAACGACCTGGTTCTCAATGGTCAAGGCAGCGGAGACTTAGGCACTCAGTTCCAAGTTCGAGCTCGCATAGCAAACGCTGACCAAGCCGTCACTACCGACGGAGGGGCTCTGCACGTCAAGCAAGCCAAAAGCATGACGCTCCACCTCACCGTTGCCACCAACTTCAACAAAGCAGACTCCGATTACCCGCTCGCGGATGGATGGCAGGCAAAGACCCTCGAAATCCTCAACCCGCTCGACGGACAATCCTCTGATGAAACCCGCTCGACCGCCGTTTCCAACCACCAGTCGTTCTTTAACCGCCTCCACTTTGATATCGGCTCCACCTCCCCCGAGGTCATGAAGCTGCCTACCCGCAAGCGGCTCGCTCGGCTCAAGGCCGGCAAGCACGATGACCCGGACCTCATGGAAACCTACTACCAGTTCGGCCGCTACCTCTTGATCGGCTCGTCCCGTCCCGGCGGCCTTCCCGCCAACCTTCAAGGCATTTGGAACCCGTATGAGAACGCACCATGGGCATCGGACTACCACCTCAATATCAACGTCCAGATGAACTACTGGCCTGCGGAAACCTGCAACCTCGGTGAGCTACACCAGCCCTTCCTCAACCTCATTCGTATGTATCAAAAACCCGGCAAGGACATGGCGCGCCGCATGGGTATGAAAGGCTGGGCGATGGGGCATTCCACCGACATCTGGGGCAGCGCCCGATCCATGGGGGGACGTCCCATGTGGGCCGCCACCTACCTCGGCGGACAATGGATGACCTTCCATATCCTCGAGCACTACCGCTTCAACCGTGACCCAAAAGTGCTCGCAGACTACTGGGACATCCTCACCGCTTCCACCGAGTTCTGCGAATCCTGGCTGATCCCAGGACCAATCAATGACAAGGGCGAAGCCACCCTGATGGCACGCCCCGCCACCTCGCCTGAGAACGCCTTCAAATACACCGATAAAGACGGTGAAGAGCAGCAGGCCTCCCTCAGTGCCGGCACCTCCGTTGAGCAGTGGATGATCATGCAGGTCTTCAAAGACTATGTGGAGGCTGCGAAGGCGCTCGGCAAACAGGATGACGCCTTTGTCAAACGTATCGGAAGCCTCATTCCAAAACTCTATCGCCCTAAGGTGGCAGAAGACGGACGCCTCATGGAGTGGATCAAGCCCTTTAAGGAGTGGTCGCCCTCCCACCGCCATATCTCCCACGTCATCGGCGCCTACCCGGGCAACGTCATCGACCTCGATGATGATCCGGTCATGCGCGACGCGGTTACCAAGTCCATCGATGGCCGCCTCGCGGCAGGTGGGGCGGGTACCGGCTGGAGCCGCGCTTGGACCATTGGCATGTATGCCCGCTTCTCAGATGGCGCCAAAGCCTATGACAACTTCCATGCGATTCTGGTGCGCTCCACGCTCGACAACCTGTGGGACAACCACCCGCCGTTCCAGATTGATGGCAACTTTGGCGCCACCGCCGCCGTCGCCGAGATGCTGCTACACAGCCACAACGAAGAGCTTAAGCTACTGCCCGCTCTACCATCTCAATGGAGCACGGGAAGCATTGAAGGCCTACGCGGCCGTGGTGACTTTACCGTAGATATCTCATGGAAGGACGGCAAGCTGGCATCCACCACCATCCACGCCGGTGCCAACTGCATAGAAAAAACAAACGTCGTTTACCAAGGCAAGTCCAAGCAAATCACCATCCAAGCTGGTGAGAGCCTAAGCCTGAAATCAGATAGTTTCTAAGCGATACCGCATGCACCTACATGGCTTCGCCATTATAAGTGAGTGACTCTTAGAGACGGCGGTTCAGTCGATGACGTTGGTCTGCGACTCTGCTGTTTTTCACACGGAGGCACGGCACAGACGGCGGACCTGCCGTGCTTTTAGCTTGGGTATTGTAGGCGCGGGCAAGCCCGCACGCCATGCTCTGGAAGATGAAAAACTGACAGGGAGGTGGGCGTGGATCGTTGAAAGTTGGACGTTGAAATCGCGCTGCGTTCCGTTCCACTTTCCCACTGTCATACCTCCACACCTTCATACACCAGCACCGCTGGTCATTCCTACTCCACAAAATGGGGGTAGTGCCTGAGGTGGACAGGGGGTCGGTTCGCTTTACGATCGCCTCTTTATTAATTATTGAATGATGAGTGAACTATTGAATTTTGTAAAATCTGGGAATCGTTGTGTATGGCTCATGCTGTCGGTTCTATTGACTGTGGTCGGTGTGCAGGCCGCGGGCGAATCTCGGGTGCGTGTTAATTTTAGTGAAGACTGGCAGTTTCATTTGGGGGATGTGCCCAGCGCGGAACAGGTGCAGTTGGACGATGCGCCTTGGCGCACACTCGATGTGCCGCACGACTGGAGCATCGAACTGCCGCTCGATCCGAAAACGCCGGGCGGTATGTCTGTGGGCTATTTGCCCGGTGGGATTGGCTGGTACCGCAAGCATTTCACGATGCCGAACGATGCGAAGGGCAAGCAGGTCTTCATTGATTTCGACGGTGTCTATATGAACAGCAAGGTATGGGTGAATGGGCATCTGCTCGGGTTCCGTCCGTTTGGTTATGTCGGTTTTCGCTACGATCTGACGCCACATTTGAATTTCGGTGGTGAAAATGTGATCGCGGTTCAGGTAAATGTGAAAGATGGGTGTAGCCGTTGGTATCCAGGAGCCGGAATCTATCGCCGTGTCTGGTTGACTACGGCAAACCCGATTCATGTTGCGCACTGGGGGCAGTTCGTGACGACACCGGAGGTTTCGAAAGAGCGGGCTTCGGTTCGCTTGCAGACCGAGGTGGAGAATAAAACCGGAAAAACTGCCGCTGTTACGCTGAAGTCGGTTATCCTGGGGCCTCAGGGAAAGTCGGTCGCAAAAGCCAGCTCCACGGAAAAAATCGCCGCAGGCGAGATGCTCGAGTTTGACCAGAACTTCACCGTCACCAATCCGATGCTCTGGTCGCCGGATACACCGGATCTGTACAAAGTCGTGTCCACCGTCGAAATTTCCGGAAAGGTGACCGATCAGGTCACTACGACGCTGGGCATTCGCTGGTTTGAGTTTACTATAGATAAAGGACTGATTTTTAATGGCGAAAAAATGGACGTGAAAGGCGTCTGCCTGCATCAGGATTTTGGGCCATTGGGTACCGCCTTTAACCCGCGGGCGATGGAGCGTAGGCTGGAAATTATGCGGGAGATGGGCTGCAATGCGATCCGCACCAGTCACAATCCGCGTGATCCAGAGTTTTATGCGCTCTGTGATCGTATGGGCTTTCTCGTAATGGACGAGGTGTTTGACGAGTGGAAGATCCCTAAACTGTCAGCCAATCAGGCCTACGCGCTGTATTTCGATGAGTGGAGCGAACGCGATCTAACGAGCGTCATTCGTCGCGATCGTAATCACCCGAGTGTGGTGATGTGGAGTATCGGCAACGAGATCAACGAGCAGTATAAACCGCACGGCGGCGTAATGTCAGCACGCTTGGCGGGGATCGTGAAGCAACACGACACCAGTCGCCCAATCACGGCGGGTTGTAACTCGCCGTCGCATGCGCAGGATAATGGATTCGATAAGGCGCTGGATATCTTCGGCCTGAATTACAGCTATGAGGTGTATGATCAACTGAAAGGCAAACGCGCGATGATCGGCACGGAAAATTCCACCGACTGGAGCGCTCGTGGGTCGTATTCTTATTTTCGTCCATTGCGCGGTGATCTGCAAATTTTAGGCTCGAAGAATGATCTGGAACTCACTTCGTATGGAACCTTCAGAGAGCGCGATGCGGATTTGACGCTGCGAAAGATGCGCGCGAGCCCTTGGGTCGCAGGACAGTTTACATGGACTGGCTTCGACTATCGCGGCGAGGTGCATCCCTTCAAATGGCCGGTCATTAGCGCCTATTGGGGCATTGTGGATATGGTTGGATTCCCGAAGGATCAATATTTTCTGTATCAGAGCGATTGGTCCGACAAGCCGATGGTACACATCTTGCCACAGCACTGGAATTGGCCGCAGTATCCTAACGCAACGTTCCCTGTGTGGGTCTACAGTAACTGCGATGAAGTGGAGTTGTTTCAGAATAACAAGTCGCTGGGGGTCAAAACCATCGACCGTGAAAAGACGCTCCGTTTCGAGTGGGGGGTGAAATATACTCCAGGCACTTTAAAAGCGGTGGGCTATAAGAATGGTCAACAGGTCTGCACCTCCTCGATTTCAAGTACGGATGCGCCTGCCAAGATCGCGCTGGTTCCAGACCGGACTGAAATCGCTGCCGATGGATCGGACTTAAGTTATATCGAAGTGTGCGTGACTGACGAGTTGGGTCGTATTTGCCCCGATGCCGATCAGAATTTAATTCAATTCGAGGTCACTGGCGCGGGGCGTATCGTCGGGGTGTCCAATGGTAGTTCACACAGTCATGATCCATCCAAAGGTTCGAAGGTGCATTCCTTCCGTGGCCTCTGCATGCTCGTGGTTCAGTCTGCTAAAAACGCCGGCCCCATCCATATTAAAGCGATCTCGGAAGGGCTAAAAGAGATGCACGTGCAGCTTCAGGCATTGCCAGCAGATTCCCCGAAACTGGCGAAAGCCGCGGCAGAACGCGAACGCCTTGTACGCGAACACAATAAGAAGTTTAGTCGTCACCGCCTGTCGGTGCTGTCGATGAAAGACGGGCGTCCTGTAGGTAAGCCGATGGATCTGAAAGCGATTGCCGAGGAGCAGAAAGAGCTCGCCGCACATGCCGCCGCAGAGTTCCCGACTATTTCGCTGACCCCGACCGTGCACTTCGGTGCCAGCCTGAAAAAGCTGGGCGTCACCGCGCAACCACAAGGCGGAACTTGGGCGCATTTGAATAATGTGTTGGGTCGCAAAGACTGGCTCCGTGCACTCTCGATTTTGAATCCGGAGATCAAAGAGAAATACCCGAATCGCCGTGAGTTGGATCGTTTGCTCAACGAACTCAGAAATATGCGTTACACCTTGAACCTACAGCCGCAATTTGACCTGCCAGAAGGTAAGACGCTGTATTATATCTTCACCACCGACGGCGATAAGATGCATCTCGCAGAGGGCTGGTACCAGCAATCTGGCATCGGCGGCTGGACTCACTGGTGGGTGCCAGATAATACAGAGGTGTTCGTTCTGTTGGCTGACGAAGGCGATGCGTCCAAAAACAAGATCATGGCCATTCACCAATCTTATCTCAAAGAGCTGAAGGTTCGGTCCGACAAGCATAGCCTGGGCGAATTTTCCGATGCGCAGTACCATCACGAATGTGAACGACTCGCGAATCAGCAGCATACGGATTACATTGATTTGATGTCACATTATTAACAGAGTCAGCCACTTGATCAGTCCAGGGTCCTAAGTTATGTTAAGAAAAATATCAGCAGTCGCTGTTCTCCTTACGCTCCTATGCGCTTGTCAGATGTCGAGCGTGGAACGCATTACGCCGGACGCGTTGCGGAGCGAGTATCTCGTTAACCCAGAGGGGATCGATCAACTCGCGCCTCGCTTGAGTTGGACGATTGCATCCCAAATACGCGGCCAAAAACAGTCGGCCTATCGGGTGTTGGTGGCGAGCTCGCGCGCGCTGCTTAAAAAGGAGCAGGGCGATTTATGGGATACCGGCAAGGTGGCGTCGGACCAGTCGAATCAGCTGGCCTATGCCGGCAAGCCGTTGCGCTCGAACATGCAATGCTTCTGGAAAGTGATGATTTGGGACGCCGCTGGCAAGGCATCAGACTGGAGCACGCCTGCCTACTGGTCGATGGGCCTGCTCAATGCAGAGGATTGGCAGGCGGAGTGGATCGGGCTGGATCAAGCGCCGAAAAATAAACCAGAATATCGGGCGGCACTGGATGGTAAAAACGAGGTAGTCGTCATCACCAAGGCGGTCTATGGCGTGCTAGACAAACCTGAAAAGCAGGTGGACCTGAAAGCACTCCTGCAAAAATGGGTGGATGACGGCAATTTATTGGTCACCCCGACCAGCCAGTTCGCAGGTAAAGACCCTGCGCCAGGCGAGCCAAAGAAGCTGTTGGTCGAATGCACCGTCGGCGGCAGAAAAGTGAAAGGAACTGTCGCGGAAAATCAGGAACTTGACCTCTCGATTGGTCGCAAAAGAAAAGAGTATCTGCCTGCCCCTTATTTACGTAAGGAGTTTAACGTGGATGCAGCCGTCAAACGGGCGGTCGTTTATGCCACTGCGCAAGGTGTCTTTGAACTGAACCTAAATGGGGAACGGGTCGGCGATGAGTATTTCATGCCAGGCTGGACCGATTATAAACAACGGATTTATTACCGCGCCTATGACGTGACAGAGATGCTCGAAACCGGCGAAAATGCAATCGGTGCCATTCTTGGCGACGGCTGGTTCCGCGGCAACATTAGCTGTATCGATCAGAACCGGTACGGCCGCCTGATTCGACTCAAGGCACAGTTGCACATTGAATATACCGACGGAAGCACGGAAGTAATCGGCTCGGATGACAGCTGGAAAGCAGCTTATGGTCCGATCGTTGAGTCGGATATGCAGGCGGGCGAAGTGTATGACGCGCGCCGTGAGATGCCCGGCTGGGATCGTGCGGGATTTGATGCCAGCGCATGGTTGCCAGTCGTGACTGGCTCTGATTTGAACCCACCGCTGGATGCCTATCCAGGCGATCCCGTCCGCTGCACGATGGAGCTTCCAACGCTTGAGTTGACAGAACCAGAAACGGGCAACTATGTCTTCGATCTCGGTCAGAACTTTTCTGGTTGGATCCGCCTCAAAGTGAAAGGCAACGCGGGCGACACAGTGGTTATGCATTTCGCTGAGATGCTGGAGGCGGACGGCACGGTCTACACCGCGAACCTGCGCTCGGCGCGCGCCACGGATACCTACATTCTGAAAGGGGGCGACGAAGAAGTCTGGGAGCCGCATTTCACCTTCCACGGCTTCCGATACGTGCAAATTAGCGGACTCAGGAACCCGCCGACAAAAGACTCGGTGACTGGGATCGTGACACATTCAGATTCGCCTATTTCGGCAGCATTTGAGTGCTCCAATCCGATGGTGAACCAATTGTATAGCAACATCGTATGGGGTCAGCGTTCGAACTATTTGGAGGTGCCGACCGACTGCCCGCAGCGCGACGAGCGTCTCGGCTGGACCGGCGATACGCAGGTCTTCATTCGCACGGGTTGCTATAATCAGGACGTATCTGCTTTCTTTACTAAATGGATGACGGATCTAATGGACACGCAGAACCGACAGGGCTTATTTGGCAATCAGGCACCCGTATTTCACGGTCACGGCGCAGCGGCGTGGGCCTGTGCGGGCATTATCAGTCCGTGGACAATTTACCAGGTCTACGGCGACACCCGTATGATCGAGGAGAATTATGACGCGATGGTGCGTTATATGGACGCCGTAGGCAAAGACGGGCTCGGCGGCAGAAAAGCGCACACTTGGGGTGACTGGTTGGCACCGGGCCAGCGTCCACCGACTGCGCTCATTTCCGCCGCATATCACGCCTACACAACCACGCTGATGGCGGATATGGCCAAGGCGATCGGCAAGCACGCCGATGCCGCGAAATATCAGCAACAGTTCGAAGACATTCGTACCTATTTCCAAGCAACCTATGTGAAGCCCGACGGTAAAATCGAGAGCGAGCTGCAGACGGTGTATTGTATGGCGCTGCAGTTTGACCTGCTAACCGATACCCAGCGCAAACAGGCGGCGCATCATTTGGTGGAACGGATCAAGGCGAAGGATTATCATTTGTCGGTCGGGTTCTTGGGGATGCCGATCCTACTGCCGACGCTTACCGAGATCGGGCGCCCCGATTTGGCGTATCGCCTGATTCAAAATACCACCTACCCGTCTTGGGGCTACTCGATTGAGCAAGGCGCGACCACGATCTGGGAACGTTGGAACAGCTTCAGCAAAAAGGATGGCTTCGGCGATGTGACGATGAACTCGTTCAACCACTACTCGCTCGGCTCTTGTGGCGAGTGGATGTTCCGCAGCATGCTGGGGATCGAGAGCGACGGCGCTGGTTTCAAGACGATTGTGATGAAGCCAGAATTAGGCGAGGGCATCACCTGGGCCAAAGGTCACTACGACTCGATTCACGGACGGATCGGTAGCGATTGGAAGCGGGCAGACGGTGCATTCGATTGGAAGATCAGTGTTCCCGCCAACACCCAAGCGACTGTGTACATCCCTGCTAAAGATGCGGCCTCGGTTCTCGAATCAGGCAATGCGCTGGCTCAAGCGGAAGGCGTCACCTTCCTACGCATGGAAGACGGTCGTGCGGTGTGCGAAGTCATTTCGGGGAACTATATGTTCCGCTCGACCATCGGCCTGCTCAAACGCCCATGGCAGGCGTCATGGGTCGGCGCGACAGATGCGGTTGACGCGACGATCGTGATACAAAAAGCGCTGTATGGGCAGAAAGGGAATCCCGCCAAGCAGGCGGATGTCTCCGATAAAATTCAGCAGATGATCGATTCAGGCACATTCACCATCACGGCGAATAACGACTTAGCAGGCCGCGATCCTGCCTATGAAATTAAGAAGACGCTGGAGCTGGAATACACCGTGGATGGAGAACCGATGACGCAGTCGCTGGTGGAAAATACGCAGGTGGATTTATCCGTTCAAGCCCCAGAAGTGGTCATCATCAAGGCGCTTTACGGAGTGAAAGGCAACCCTGCCAAGCAGATCGATGTGAGTCAGCAAATTAGGCAGGCCATTGCAGTCGAGAATTATCGTATCACGGCGAATAACACGCTCTCCGGACGGGATCCAGCCCACGGCGTGAAAAAAACATTGGAGCTGGAATATACGGTTGGCGGGAAGCCGATGAAGCAATTGCTGCAAGAGAATGAGCCGTTTGATCTGATCAAATCCAGTAAAAACAAGAATAAGTAACGCGAGCAAGCCCAACCAGTGGAGCTGCTTCCGCAAAGTAATCGATCTCGACCGCGCGCCACAATAGGCGTTGCTGCGCGGAATGCGTCACTCTCAAAAATGGGGGTATGCAGAAATGATGATTGGTTTATACTGTGAATACAAATATGAATAAAATGATCACATGGGTTGTCAGTCTACTGCTGGCCTCAACAGTTCTTGGCGAGTCAAGCTGGAAGGCATCTTGGATCGGCGTGCCGGCGCCAGAGGGGGCGCATGAGGTGGTCATTCAACAGGCGCGCTATGGCGTGAGCGGTGATTCGGCCAAGCAGGTCGATGTCACCGAAAAACTGCGAGCGATCGTTCGGTCGGGCAAGTATACGGTTGAGTCGAGCAATGCCATTGCGGGTGGCGATCCTGCGTACGGAAAAGAGAAGACGCTGGAGTTGGAATATACCGTCAATGGCACCGCGCAAAAGAAGTCGATCCCCGAGAAGGAGTCGATTCATTTGGTGTTGGGCAAAGCGGAAGCATTCAGAGATACGGCGCCGCCAGCTGGGGCGAATCAATGGATTTGTTTTCGCAAAAATATCCGGCTCGATGAAAAACCACGCCATGCGGTCGCGCGCATTTCGGCGGACTCAAAATATTGGCTTTGGGTGAATGGCGAGCTGGTGATTTTGGAGGGGCAGCTTAAGCGTGGCCCGACCCCCAACGACACCTATTTTGATCGTGTTGACCTGACGAACTATTTGCAGAAGGGCGACAACACGATCGCGGTATTACTTTGGTATTTCGGTAAAACGGGGTTTAGCCACAACAGCAGCGGCAAAGCTGGGCTTCTTTTCGATGCAGATGTGGATGGTAATCCCGTGGTGAGCGATGCCAGCTGGAAAGCGATGGCGCATCCGGCCTACGGCAGTACCAGCGCGCCGTATCCGAACTTTCGGATGCCAGAATCGTATGTGCGATTCGATGCACGTAACGATGTGGCGGACTGGAATACATCCAGGTTCGATGACTCTGCGTGGCCGACGGCCCTCCATTATGGCGCCGCGCCCTGCGCGCCATGGAACCAATTGGTGGAACGCCCGATCCCGCAATGGAAGGATTTTGGCTTGAAGCCGTATGCCAATGCGGACGCGTTGCCGAAGATTTCTGACGGTCGCGTGATCAAAGCGAAGCTTCCCTATAATGCGCAGGTCACGCCGTACTTTGAAATCGAAGGGCCGGCGGGGGAAACGATCGATATCCGTATGGATAACGGCGCGAGTGGGCGCTCGGAATATGTGACCCAAGCGGGGCGTCAATCGCACGAGGAACTCGCCTGGCAGAACGGGCACGAGGTACACTACACCATTCCGGCGGGCTTCAAAATTTTGGCACTCAAGTATCGGGAAACAGGATACGACACCGAATTTGCGGGAAGCTTCGAATGCGATGACGCATTTTTCAATCGTCACCACAAAAAAGCGTTGCGCACACTCTACATTAATATGCGCGACACGTATATGGACTGTCCCGACCGCGAACGGGCGCAGTGGTGGGGCGATGTGGTCAATCAGCTCGGCCAAGCATTTTATGCGCTCGACTCGAACAGTTATGCCTTGGCGCGCAAAGGCATGCTTGAGCTGGTCAACTGGCAACGCGAGAATCACACGCTCTTTGCGCCGATCCCAGGTAACTGGACAGGCGAGCTAAAACTACAGATGCTCAATTCGGTGGGCTATTACGGGTTCTGGACCTATTACTTATACTCGGGCGACTTGGAGACGCTGCGTGCGGTCTATCCAGGCGTGCGACGCTACCTGTCGATCTGGAACGTCGGTCAGGACGGGCTGGTTGTGTCGCGCGGTGGGTCATGGACGGATTGGGGCGAAAACAAAGATTTCGCCGTGCTGAATAATGGCTGGTATTACCTCGCGCTGAAAGGGCAGCTCAATATGGCGCAGGTGCTGGGCGAACAGAAGGATGTGGCCGCGATTCAAGCTAAGATGACTCAAATGGAGCAGGGCTTTAACAAAGCCTTTTGGACCGGCTCGGAATATCGGTCGGCGGACTACAAAGAGTTGACCGACGACCGTGCGCAAGCGCTGGCCGTGCTGTGCGGGTTTGCGCAACCGGATCAATATGATGCCATCCGCAAGGTGTTCCAGGAGCAGGCGCATTGCAGTCCGTATATGGAAAAATATGTCGGCGAGGCGCTTTATCACATGCGCTTACCAGAAGATGCACTGAGCCGCACGAAGCAACGCTTTAAGGTGATGACCGATCACCCATACACCACCTTGTGGGAGACCTTCCCGAAAGGCGGCACCATGAACCACGCGTGGTCGGGCGGCGCACTGACCTTGCTCGCCCAATACGGCGCTGGTGTAGCCCCGGTTACTCCGGGCTACGGGATGTATCACGTGCTTCCGCAAATGGGGCATCTGAAGCAGATGAAGCTGCGCGTGCCGTCGGTCAAAGGTCCTATCGATCTGGAGCTCCAGAATGAAGCGGGCGTGTTTACTTTGAAATTGAATTCACCAGCGGACACGACCGCCATCGTTGGGATTCCCAAATGTGCGGGGCTCGGTCGCATCCAGGCAAACGGCAAGACCATCTGGTCCAAAGGACAGCCGACAGGAAATCTGACTGGACTCACCTTTCAGGAGGCGACCACGCATTACATCCAATTCTCGGTTCAACCAGGCAGTTGGGAATTTCAGGCGAAGTAGCCATGCTACTAAACTATAAAGCGTAAGAAAATATGAAGCAATTACTGATAATGATGATCGTCTTAGGCCTGAGCTGTTTGGCCGAAGCCACCGTGACGGATTTACGATGCGAGTATCAGGATAATCCGTTAGGGATTGACTGTCCTGAGCCTCGCCTGTCGTGGCAGTTAAGTTCAAGCAAACGGGACGTTCAACAGACTGCGTATCAAATTCTGGTTGCTTCCACGGCAGAACGGTTGGCGCAGAACAAGGGGGATTTGTGGGACAGCGGGAAGGTGAAGTCGGATCAGTCTCTGCAGGTTGCGTATGCGGGCACCGCGTTGAAAGCGCATCAGCACTGTTTCTGGAAAGTGAAAGTATGGCAGACTGGGCAATGGCGCGCGCAATGGAGTGAGGCGGCACAGTGGACCATGGCATTTCTTGACCGAGAGGGGCAGCCTTCGTTAGCCACCGGCGATACCGGGTGGGGTGCTCAGTGGATTGCGTTTCCCACGCGAAAAGAGCCGCTGCAGTTGGATGGCGCCAAATGGATATGGGGCCTTGTGGAGGGCGAGACGGGCGCAACGGTGGCACCAGGGTCCTGTCATCTGACGCGACGCTTCAAGCTGCCCAGCGATGTGTCGATTGAGTATGCAGACCTGATTGTGACTGCGGACAATTCCGCAACGGTCACTCTGAACGGTCATCTCGTTGCGGAGCTTACGGACTGGAAGAAAGGGCAACCAACCTATGTAGGGCACCGATTGATCCCGGGGGAGAACGTGTTGGAAGTCCACGCGGTGAATGGCACGGGTGCGCCTAATCCTGCAGGCATGATCTGTAAACTTGAGGTAACGATGGCCGATGCTCCGCCTGTTGTAATTGTTAGCGACGCTCAGTGGCAAGCAGTCAGAGGGGGCGCCGCGGCGAACGCTCAACCCGCTTCTGAGATTGCGGCATGGCAGGCAGGCCCGTGGGAGGACAACGCCCGAATCGATTACCAGAGCGTGGGGCTACCGATGTTTCAAAAGACATTTACGGTCAACCGCGAGCTGGAAGAGGCACGCGTCTATGTGTCTGGATTGGGGCACTGCGAACTCTTTGTGAATGGCCAAAAGGTGGGCGATCATTTTCTCGATGCGCCGTGGTCGGTGTATGAAAAGACGGTGTATTATAACTCCTTTGATATCACCGACTACCTTCAGGT
>JAQXBA010000020.1 GCA_029252625.1 Opitutia bacterium
TCGATTTCGTCACCCTGAGAGGGTCCGCTCGAGCCTCCACTGGAAGGCGCCGCAAATGGATCGACTGGGCCTCCAGAAGAGCCACCACTATCACGGAAACCAGTCAGACGGATCACAGTCGCGCGTGAAATCGGGAAGAATTCGGTGATTGTATTCGATGTACCGTCCAAGCCATCACTCGGAGCGACCGTCACTGCATCCGCACCGACATCGTAAGCGAAGTTCACTTGTTGGGTGACGAACTGCAAAATACGATCGAGATTCAAGTTACGCAGGCTGATGTTCACACGTGGATTGCTTTGCTCACGGTTAAACAGGACCACAATATTTACGCCCACACGCTCCGGATCATATTCAACCGAGAGCTCGGAGAGTGTTTCGATGACACGCGTCAATTCCATCCCAGAAAAATTAACCTGAGGAATAACGATGCTGCTCAACTTGCGCTGCGTGCTGCTATCGCCCGCATCAACAATTTGTGCGCCAGTGTTCACATCAAACACCTTGGGACGCTCCCAACCTTGATCGACTTCGGTCAGCATCTGCTCACGAGTCTTGTATTGATTCTGCGCATGAATCCCACCAAGAATCTCGGCAATACGCGTTTGGAACAGTTTCGCTTCGGCATTATTGGCATCGCGCGCTTCGACTTCCTTGAAAGTCGCAGCCGATCCATCGTAATCGCCGTTCAGGTATTGGGCGCGACCACGTGTTAGCAAATCACGGATTATTTTACTTTGAGCCACATATTCTGGGCTGATGTCTTGGATCGACAGCTCGTATGGATTCGAAATCTGACGATCTAGATCGCTTGCCATTGACTTAGCTACCTTGGAATTACCACCTGCTGCGCGATAGTCCTCGAGCAGTGCTTCAGCGCCCTTGGCATCGCCGGATGCCGCGAGTGCTTTGGCTTCGGTCAACACGATCGCTGCCTTGGCATCTTCGAGATCATCGAGCACGTCTGCGGTCGAGGTGTTAAGTGTCAGGCTGGCACTCGCGGCATTGAGCAATCCTGCGGCATCCGCATACGCACCGAGCTCTGCAAGTTGTTCTGCTTCGTCGATCGCATTTTCAGCGGCTGCGACCTTCGCATCTTGATCGGCTGCTGCTGCCGCGACGATTGAGTCTGCGGCTGAGGCAGCTACTATGGTGGGCTCGGCAGATGCCGTTGCAGGTGAACCAGCAGTCGGTGCGAGCCGGCGTTGGCTAGCAGAAGGTTTCCGCTGAATGCTGGTCGGCGTTGCCTTAGCTGTAGCAGTCTGAGTCGTCATTACTGCGTCGATCGACGCATCTGCTGCTTGGCCAAATACCGCCCCACCCTTAGGTTGACGATCAAGGTCCTTGTTGATCGAAGCAAGTAGACGTTGCACGTTGCTATCGTTCGGCGCGATCTTGATCAGCTCTTCTGTCTTATCCTTGGCCAGCGTAAGGTCGCCCGCATCACGAGCGCGTAGGGCTGCGGCCATGAGCTGAATCTTGTCCGGTGCGTTTTGTGCTTCGGCCACTGGTGGTCCGACGACAGTAAAAGTGGTAAGCGCAGCAGCCAATAAGATGGCTGAGGCGCGCTTTCGTGCTGTGAGATGTTTTTTCATATTTAGAGGTAGCATGGTGGCTATTTGTTAAATTTTACTGAGTCTTAGAAATCAAAATCGAAGGATTGATCTGATTCGGCATCAGAGTCTACTTTGGTGGGTATTGCTGGTTGTTGGTTCGAAGTGGTCAGGTACAGTTGCTTGGTCTCAGAGTCCAACTCAAGCTCTTGATCCGCTAGTTTCTTCACTGTCACGGTGGATGCTTCAAGGTTTATTTCCTGTAAAAGGTATTTGCCTGCTGCTGTTTCGAACGCTTGCCCCGCCTCATCGAGCACAATTTCAACCGATGCATCTTGGTCTGAACGTAGAATGATCGTGGTGCTATCATTATAAAGGCGCTCACCGTGCGTGAGAACGACTTGCTTGCCAGAGCGCTGATCCAGTAAGGTCACCGTCACATTTTTGGAGATATTGCCGTCCTTGTCTTTATTGCGCTCAATGGTGAAGTCTACGAGTGTAAACTCGGACTTCGCCTTCGCTTGGCCGACGCGTGCACGCACCCGCTGCTGCTGCTCTTCGTCGAATAGGAGCACCAAGCTCTTGGAGGCATCGTTTAAGTCTTCTTCGATATAGCCTTCAATCTGAAGACGGTACGGATCACGTTCGATCTTCGCCAAATAAATGCCAAATGCCGGCTTGGGCAGTGTCTTATCAATGGGAGATTTAAAGCCAAAGGAGCCGTCTGCATTGACCCAAATTTTTGGCGGCGTAAACACATCGTAGAGTTCCTCTGCAGGCTGCTGGCTGGTCTCTGCAGCCTCCGGCCACGTGACTGTGACTGCAGACGAGCTTGGTACCGGAATCACTTGATATGGATTGTCATTCGGCTGGCCAAGCTGCAACGCAGAGGTAGGCAGTTCTCCTGATTTCTGCACATAGAACCCAACACTCGCGAGGAGTGCTAATACAGCGACTGCGAGGAGCAGTTTATCGTATATTTTATTCATATGAGATTAAACAGGGGTTTCCTCAGAACTAGAGGGCAGGATGATTTCGATAAATTCAAGGGTCACGGTAAAGCTGGATTCTGTCTCGGAGATCACAGGTATTTGATTGGCGTCCGAGGCAGCATCGACCGAGGCGGCCTCAGTAGGGCCGGAAGACCCACCGAACACACTAAAGATGTCGTCGATGTTGCTCGCCTTGCTTTTCTTCGTTTTTGCGGCTTTGGCATTGGTCGCCGGGCGATCGACTGTGACGCTGCGCACCACGATCGGCAGATCAAACTGCGCTAGATTATTAAGAAACTTACGCAGAGTGGGTGTATAACCAGTAAACGTCACACGAAAGGCGAGCGTATCAATCGCACCTGGTACGCGCGCTGAGATCGACGGATTGATTTGAAAGCCGGACACCTTACTGTCCGCACTTCCCATGAGCTCCCGCTCCACAGCTTGAATGCCGGCCGGATCAGCCGCAATCAGTTGATTCAGAATGTAGCTCAATATTTGGCGCTGCTTATCCAACTGAGGCACAATGCTCGAGTCTTCTGAAATGTTCGTCGTTTTGAGATATTTCTCAAACCCGAATGCAAAGTCCTGCGGGACCTGAATCGGCGCTGCGATCTCCGCGGTATTAACGTGCGTCGCGACTTGCCTGCGAAAATTGGATATATACTTCTGCAAACCAGACATGACTCGTGTGCCGTCGTTCGAAATCGTCAAGCGTGAGCCACGCTGTAGATTCTCGCGAATGCTGAGCAATTGTGCGCTCAGCGCAGCAGCATTTTGTTGGGCAGCTTGCACATTCGCAGAAGTTGGAGCGGGGATCGCAGCCAGTAAGCCGTTAATTTGGCTATCCGCACTTGCAACTCGCTGCTTCGACTTCGATAGCTTGCCGGACTCAATCACCACTAGCGCAGCGCCAGCCGTAAATACGAGCACAGCAAGCAAACAGAAGGCACAGAAGGCAGGATTTTTCTTAAATAAACCCATAGGAATTATAATGGTTTAGCCGGATCCACGACCAGATTAATACTAAAAGGGAGAACATTGAGACCTTCTTGTAATTTGGTCCAAGTAATCACTGGTGAATGCGACGACACGATAAACTCAGAATCTTCAAAACTGGCGCGCAGGCTCTTTAGCTGATCGGCCAAGGCATCTTCGTTCACATTCTCAGCGCCATTGACCGCCTCACGCACGAGCAACTGCCCCTCGACAAGCACCTCATAGGAGGACTTGTCATCCGCAGACTGCTCACGCACAATATTAAGCTTATCAAGCCACACATCTTCGGCGAGATGAAGACTCTCCTGTAACTCGGCAAAAAACTGAATCCAATTTGATTTAGAATTGACCAAACCCTCGACGCGTTGGATCGCTTGACTAGCCACTTCGGCTTGCGCTTGAGCGTCGCGGATCTGCGCTTGACTCGACTGGAGTGGTTGCAGACCCGCTTGGATCACACGGACTTGCTCCGAAGTGATCGCATCCGCACTCTTAATAGCGAGCCAGGCTGGCAATGGCACCAAGGCGAGACAGGCCGCCGCAATTAAAATAAAAGGCTTTTTCTGGACAAACGCCATTGCGCTTTGAATGCTCTCCGGCAGTAGATTCACTCCCGCGGCATCTGGGACCATCCCGCGGCAGGCCTCACCGATGATCTCACTGGTCTGCATGCGTAGCACATCGATATCGGTATCAATTGAGCCATCTAAAGTGACATTTTGCAGCGGATCAAAAAACTCGACTGGCACTTTTTGAGTGGTCGACAATTGCTCGGCTAAGCCCTTCAACAATGAACCTCGACCGTTCAACAATATGCGCTTCGGCGCGGCGCCACCCTTCTGACGGCGATAGTTCACGATTGAACGCGTCACCTCTTGGCTCATGCGGCGCATGAACGACTCGGCACAGGTGTTCAGCAACTGCGCACCTGAGTCATCCTCAGAATAACCGTTCTTCGCACCAAAGTATTTATGCTTCACCGCCTCCGCTTGAATGAAAGGCTTGCCAAGACTGTCAGCTATATTCTGCGTCAGTGAGTTGCCACCCAACTGAATATTACGCACGAAAAACCCTTCTGGGTTACGGAAAAGTAGGTTGGTCGAACGCGCACCAATATTAATCAGCAGCACATCATCATCTAACTCAGGGTACGCGAATTGGAGCGCATTATAATCCAGCACCGTCGCTGCACTTATACCCTCCGCCGTAAACCCCGCCGCAGACACATAGCCACAAAAGTCATCCACCAAGTTCGACTTCGCGGCAATGAAAAGCACTTCTATCTCAACACCATCATCACCGACAACCTGGCTATCCCAAACGACTTCATGCAGTGGATAAGGAATATTTTGCTGCGCTTCAAAGGCGATAATTTGCGCACGCTTAGCCTCTTCGATGTGCGGAATACGAATGGTCTTTGTTAACACCTGATTGCCAGGGATGATCAGAGTCGCCTTACCAGAAAGTTTGTGATTCTGCGCCAATACCTTAAGTGCTGCGCCAACACTTGGTAAGATCGCTTCCTCATTTGAGAAATCGTATTCGAGATCTTCCGACACCAACTTCTCGATCCGTAGACTCCCTCCGTGCGAAGCAATCACTGCAGCAGTGACTCGGCTGGCACCGCAGTTTATGATTAAACGTTTAAATGAACTCATAGATTAAGAAATTAGGACTTATATTAGCTAGTAATAGCTGGCTCATTCGCTGGCCGGGGAGATTGTGCGACATCATGGGGTTAAACTTAAAAAACCCACTTGCGCAGGCAGAAAGGAGAAGTAGATGTGTAGAAATTAAAATTAAAGCAATCATTTTCTCCTTTTAAAACAAGCGTTTTTTGTGAACTCTGGTCGGTGTCGCTCAGTTTGATAAAAATACACTCGGCGATATCGCTGTATCCGTTAAAATAACTGAGTCCGAATACACTTGCGCGGCAGCGCAGCTTAGCAAACTTATTGAATTATGCCGACGCCTCTTCCCTTCAAAATCAGCGCACTTATTTTCATTCGCAATGCCGCCGGGGAGCACTTGCTGATCCAACGCCTAAAAGCCCCCAATAAAGGCTGCTGGAGTCCGATCGGCGGCAAGCTCGACATGGCCACTGGTGAGTCCCCCTACGAATGTGCCCGCCGCGAAGCTCACGAAGAAGTCGGCCTCGAATTATCCGACGATGACCTGCACTGCTTCGGCTATGTCTCAGAAAAGAGCTATGAAGGCGCCAGCCACTGGCTAATGTTCCTCTTCGAGTGCCGTATCCCGACCGACCACCTGCCTAGCGCGATCGATGAAGGGCATTTTGAGTTCTTCAGCCGCGACGCAATTGATCAACTTAAGATCCCCGAGACCGACCACAGCTTGATCTGGCCCTATTTTGATAAATACCACCAAGGCTTCATCGGTCTGCGCGCCAACTGCGATCCACAAGGAAAACTGGAAGTCGTCGAAGAACTCAAGCTGCCAGCACCTCTAACGCCAAGCCGTTAAACCAAACTAGCTTGGCCCGAAAAGACCAAATAATTCGCATCCATCGTCCCGTGCGAGCTTGCTCGCGCCAGCCTTAGCTGCCTGAAGATTTTGGCGCGAGCAAGCTCGCACACCACCAATTAAATCACTCCGCGGATCCGAAGCATTTAGAGATACGCACTACTAGTAGGCTCACGGCTGACGAGTAAATCGCCCGTTCGCCACCTGCCAGATCGCCCAGTCCGCACTCGCCTCCGGTAATTGCGTGCCTGTTGCAATGATTTGTAGCTCTGAGGGACAGGCTCGCCAAAAACCCGCTTTACGAAATGGGTCGAGCTCGCCCAACACATCGTCCGCCAGCAATACCGGCGTCACTCCGAGGCTTTTTTGAAAGATTCGTGCCTGCGCTATTCGCAAGGCCACGCACAAGCCGCGCTGCTGACCATCGGAGGCATACTCCTTTGCCCCGCCGACACTTAGTGCTAGCTGAAAATCGTCACGATGCGGCCCTTTTTGCGTCGAACCCATAATCGTATCGCGCTTGCGACCTTCGTGCAGCATGCGACTG
Organism: Opitutia bacterium; assembly: GCA_029252625.1. Classification (GTDB taxonomy): domain Bacteria; phylum Verrucomicrobiota; class Verrucomicrobiia; order Opitutales; family Coraliomargaritaceae; genus Lentimonas. Next base: position 6,576 of record JAQXBA010000020.1, read on the forward strand.
ACCGATTCGACATCCTCGCAAGTAGCGTTGACTTTAAACTCCAATTCCGGGCCTTCAGCGGCCTCCGCAATATCGGCATACACGGAGACCAATACTTTGCGCAAGCGCTGCACTCCGTCATGTCGCTTACTCGCCACAGCCACCGCATGTGGTGCAATCTCGGCCTCAAATGCCGACAGCTCCGCCGCACTTCCACCTTTTTTTAGCAAGCGGTTTCGCTCAGCGACGCCACGATGATAATTACGCAGCGCATGGTAATACTCCGGGTCAATCGCAGATAGCGTCAGATCTACAAAGCGCCGACGCTCTGCCGGCGAGCCGCGCAGCAGCATTAAATCCGCCGAGCTCAGCGACACCACCGGAAAGCGACCAATGAAGTCACTCATCCGTGACAAGCGCTCGTCATCAATCGCCACGCGTCGCCCCGACTTGCCAAACTGCACTTCCAGGTCGGTCCGCCCTTCGCTATCATGCTCAATCGAATAAACTGCGGTGAAGGCACCGCTGCCCTGCCGCGGCAACGCCGACATACTTTGCGTACGGAACGAGCGAAGCGCGGTGACCAGCCCCAGCGCTTCCAACAGATTCGACTTCCCTTGCCCATTGGAACCGAGCAGGAAGGTGCGTCCAGCGCTCAGATCCAGCTCAGCAAACTCAACATTACGAAAGTCCTGCACGCGGAGATTTAGAAAACGCATAAGTGCCAGACTAGGTTAAATAGAAATGACGGTCGAATTCGAATCGGCCGACTCGCAACTAAGCTCCGAGTCGCACTCAGCTATCGCTGCGGCCAACGCGAGCCAATCCGCGACACTCGTCGCCCAACCAGAGCTCACACGCAGCACACGCTGCATTGCAGCTGCCGGTACGCCCATTGCCGCCAACACTGGTGATGGCCCCTGCTTGCCAGTCGAACAAGCCGAGCCCGCTGAGACTAAAAAACCGCGCTTTTCTAACGCACGAATCCAGCGCACACTCGCAAACTCTGGCATGATTAACAGCGCCGTATTCCACAAGCGCTCTGCCTCCATGCCAATTACTTCGACTGACGGCAAGGCCTGCCTCAGTTTAAGCAGAAAAGCATCTCGCCCATCAGCAGAGCCGAGCTGTGCCACTTCCAGTGCAGCCACCATTGCCAGTATACCCGCGACATCCTCGGTGCCAGCCCGATAGCCAAACTCCTGATAGCCACCCTTCAGTGACATAAATCCCGAATTTTCCGCTGGCAGTAGACAAAGCCCAACACCCTTCGGCCCACCGAACTTATGCGCTGCGCCGGTCACGAAATCATAGCTTCGCAACCCATCGAGCGGCAACTTCCCGATCCACTGCGACGCATCACAATGAGTCATCACCCCTTGCGTGCGACAGGCGGTCGCGATTGCGGTCCAGTCGTTTAAAATACCAGTCTCATTATTTGCCGCCATTGCGGAGACTGCGGCGAGCTGCCGTTCGCACAACACATTCTTTAGTGCCGCCACATCGACGGCACCATTGCCATTCAGCGCCAGCCAAGTCACGCGTTCACCGAAAAAATGCTGCGCTGCTGCCAGCACGCTCGGGTGCTCGGTGGGGCTCACGCCGATGGACGCATCCGCTGGCAAGGTCGCCGCCCAATGCGCGAAGATCGCATTATTCGCCTCAGTCGCGCCGGAGTTAAACACGACCCGCTCTGCGGCGACTGCAAATAAACCCGCCACCCGCGCCCGTGCCTCTGCCAAATGCGCATGGACTCGCGCCGCAGCACGATACGGACTAGACGGGTTGAGCCACAAGTCCTCTGTCGCCGACAGCCACGCATCCCTTGCCTCCGGGCGCAGCGGTGCAGTCGCGTTATAATCAAAGTAGCAGGTTTTCATCGCTTTAATCCTAGAAGTCACACTGCCCACACGTCAAAGCATCCATTACGGAATCCGTAGATCTTGGCCGACCTTCAAGGCATTCTCACTCGAAAGACGGTCGCGATTCGCCTGATAAATATCGATCCAGCGCGACGGCGTGCCATACACTGTGCGACTGATACTACTGAGCGAATCGCCCGACTTAACCGTATAGCTGCGCGGCGCACTCGCTGGGTCCGGGATTGATGTAGCCGCCTGCGCTTGCGTCGGCACCCGAGATCGTTGCCCTGCCACTGGCGCCTGCGCGGTCGGCACACGTCGCGCGCCACCAACCATATTTTCCAACTGTTGGACACGCTGCTGCGCAGTCGCCAAATCTCGGGTTAAACTATCATTCTCCAATTTTAAACTCTTCACCAACTCCATCAGATCAATCCGGTCGAGCTCCCCCTGATAGGGATGCGCCGGCAATTGCCGCGCAAACTCCTTCTGCGCGGTCTCGATCAACTGGCGCACCTGCGTCGCCTGCGGCGACTGGGGCTTGAACTGCAAATAACGATCAAAATGATAAATCGCCTTCACTGGATCCTTCATTGAATTCAGGTAAATATAGCCCGCCTCGAAGTGAGACTCGGGCGCGTCACGGCGGGCATCAATCACTCGCAAAAAGGCGCTCAGCGCCTCTTCTGTGCGCCCTTGACCTTGGTAATCCTTGGCCAATTGATACTGCTTCTCGTCAATCTCGCCGACGACTTCGAGCCCATTCGGGGCACACGCACAGAGCGTCATTAAGGCGAATAAAGATGCGACTAAAGCAAATCGAGACAGAAACATAATGCCAAGACGTTTAGCACTGATACGCCACGCTGCAACAAACAACTGACAGTAATCCAGTCTCAATCGGCTAGGGCTTGAGCAAGACCTTCCCAAAGCGTGGCTGCTGATCATGTTTAATCGCTGCCTCGTATTCGGCGAACGAATACGTCGCCTCCACAGGCAACTTTAGCGTGCCATCGCGCATCATCGCATAGACCGCAGTCATGACTTTATTTAGCCCCTGAGGCCCCGCCTTTTGGCTCCATTGATCCCACCAAAAACCAACCAAGCGCACATCATTAAAAATCAAGAACCGTGTCGGGAAGCGCACCAAATCACCCACCATACCGCCAAATGTCACCTGTGTGCCCCCCTCGCCGAGTGCCTTAATCTGATCACTCGCGCTCGCGCCGCCGATGGAGTTGAGCGCTAATAAAATCGGCACACCGCCAGTCAAGTCATTGACCTGCTTAGCCCAGCCACTGCCTTCGATTACCACATGATTCGCACCCAGCGCTTTAAGCGGCGCAATCAATTCCTCGCGACGCACCTGGCTAATCGTCTTAAAGCCCATCGCCTTGGCCATCTGGATCACCGAGAGTCCGACAGCCGAGTTACCGGCATTTTGCACCAGCCAACTACCCGGCGCCAGATCGACGATCTTCTTTAACAAGCAATACGCGGTCGGCGGATTAATAAACGAAAAGGCCGCCTGCTCGATCGGCACATCACCGGGCACCAGCAATACATCGGCTGCAGGCATACAAGCCGTCTCCTGCCATGTGCCCTCCTCGGGAAAACGCACGCGCGCGCCAACAGCCACACTGGACACATCACGCCCAATCGCTTCAACCACGCCGACACCCTCGCGCCCAGCGACTGCTGGCAATTTACGCAAACGGCCATAGCTACCACCAATCATACCACAGTCCGACGGGTTAATCGTGGCAGCCAAAAGTCGCACCCGCACTTCCCCGACCTGTGGCTCCGCCTGCTTTACATCCTCCAGCCGTAGGACTTCTAAAGGCGGGCCAAATTCATGGTGACAAATCGCTTTTTGTTGCGTCATAGGCCACTATCATGCCCCACTCATTCTTCTGCGCAAAGGATTTAAACCATTTCATTTTACGAAATCAGCATCTGTCGTTAGCTCCATTAGTATCTGACACTTTAAGTCAGAAAAGAATTCCTAATCCGTAATTCCTAATTCTTAATTCCCAAAATGCATCCATTTTTACAAAAAGACTTTCACGTCCGCTGGTCCACTCTCACTGCCGACCACATCGAGGCGGACATCAGCAAAGCATTAATCGATGCCCAAGCCGCAGTCGATACCGTTGCCGCACGCAGCGCAGATGCTGCCGATACGCTGACCTACGCGAACACTATTGCCGCGCTCGACGACGGCCTTGAAACGCTCAACCACGCTTGGGGCTTGGTCAGCCATCTCGACTCGGTGAACAACAGCCCCGAGTTGCGCGACGCGCATAACGCGATACTCCCCAAAGTTACTGAGTTCTTCTCCAGCATTCCACTCAATCAGCCGCTTTGGAAAACACTCAAAGCCTTCGGCGAAAGCAACGCCACCGATCAACTTTGCGCCACCAAACAGCGCTACGTCCACGAAACACTCGCTGACTTCCGTGAACAAGGTGCTGACCTGCCGCCCGAGAAAAAAACCCGTGCCGCTGAAGTACAAAAACGTCTTGCCGAAATCACCCAGAAGTATTCCGAGCACAGCCTCGACGCGATCAATGCGTGGGACAAGATCATCACCGATGAAGCCGAACTCGCCGGCCTGCCAGCGTCGGCCATCGCCGCTGCGAAGCAAAACGCCACTGAAAAGGGCCACGATAGCGCCTGGCGCTTTACTCTGCAGGCTCCCTCACTCATCCCGGTGCTCACCTACGCCGACAGCGACTCTCTGCGCCAAGAACTTTGGCAGGCCTACGCTGCAATCGGGCGCAGCAAAGAATACAATAATCAAGAACTGGTTCGCGAGATACTCGATCTGCGCTACGAATTTGCCCAACTCGTCGGCCAAGCAAACTTCGCCGACCACGTTACCGCCCGCCGTATGGCTGCCTCTGGTGATGCTGCACTCAAATTTGGCGACGCCATTTTCGACAAAGTACAGGCTCAATTCGTTGATGAAGTGAATGCGCTTCGCCAATTCAAAGCCGACAGCACCGACCAAGCCCGTGACCTGCTCGAACCGTGGGAAGTCGGCTACTGGGCCGAGAAGCAACGACAAGCCAAGTATGACTTCGACGAAGAGGCCCTGCGCCCCTACTTCCCGATCGACCGGGTGATCTCTGGCATGTTCGACATCGCCCAACAAATCTTCGGCCTCCGAATTAAAGAGCGCGAAGCCGAGTTCATCAATGCGGGAGGGACGACCTCCGCGTCGTCCGTCTTATCCGCTCTACCCGAAATATGGCATGAACAAGTCAAATTCTACGACCTGTTCGATGCCGACACCGATGAACAACTCGGCTCCTTCTACGCCGACTGGCACCCACGCGAATCGAAACGCGGCGGGGCATGGATGAACTACCTGCGGACCGGTAACCGCGACGCCTCGATCGGTCCACGCACACCACACCTCGGCCTCATCTGCGGCAACCTCACCCCATCGGTTGGCGATCAACCCGCTTTACTCAATCATCGCGAAGTCGAGACGATCTTCCACGAATTCGGCCACCTGTTGCACCACCTTTGCGGCGAAGTCGAGGTGAAAGCACTGAATGGCGTTAACGTGCCTTGGGACTTTGTCGAGCTGCCCTCGCAGATTATGGAAAACTGGTGCTGGGACCGCGAAAGCCTCGACCTGTTCGCCCGCCACCACGAAACTGGCGCAGCCATTCCGCAGGACTTATTCGATAAGATGCTAGCCGCGCGCAATTACATGAAAGCCAGCGGCAACGCCCGCCAGCTTTCGTTCGGCAAGATGGATCTAGAGCTGCACATCAATTGGCCCGAAACGGACAAGCAAGACCTCGACGCGTTTATCAAAAAGCAACTCGCGGGCTACAGCGCCGACTACAAGACCGAGCCGAAATCGAACGTTTTTAACTTTAGCCATCTGTTCAGCAGCCCGACCGGCTACGCTGCTGGCTACTACAGTTACAAATGGGCCGAAGTACTCGACGCCGACGCCTTCACCCGCTTCCAAACAGAAGGCATTCTCAATGCCAAAACTGGCCGTGCCTTCCGCAACGAAATCCTAGCCAAGGGCAACTCCGAAGATCCCGCTCAGCTATTTAAAAACTTCATGGGCCG
>JAQXBA010000024.1 GCA_029252625.1 Opitutia bacterium
CGCAAGCGGAGATTGATGCCGTCGTCGAAGCACGTCCCACCTGTTGCAGTCACTTCGATGCGTTTCGCTTCTTCACCGACAGCGCCAAGCCGTTGAATAAGCTCGACCCGACCCAGGACGCTCGGATGAAAAACGAGCAACCCGGCTGCCTACACACCAATATGGATCTATATAAGTGGACCGCCAAAGCGATGCCGTGGGTCGGCTCCGATCTACTGTGGGACACTTTTGAATATGCAATTCGTTGCCGTGAAATCGACATGCGCGCCAGCCCCTACGACTGCGCCTCACTCGGCCTCGAGCCAATCCGAATTGAAAGCGAAGCTGGCCGCGCGGCATACGAGCAGGAGCAACGCGCCCTCACCGAAGCCGGCAAACCATTACGCGCTCGCTTGATCGCCGCATTGGAGGCACTACTTGAACAGCCTCATGCGTAAACTCCGCCGGCGGTGCACCGATCCATCTAATTTGAGATAAAAAATAGCTGGACGCACACTTTTCCTTCCCCTCGAAAGGAGCGACGCTAGGGTGTGCGCTTTGACTTTTCCACTCCCCGAAACGGAACCCTTTACTCACGACCCATGCAGACTGAATTCATTGATCAAATCGCCGAAGAACTGAGCCTTACTGCTCAACAAGTGACCGCCACTGCGGCCCTCATCGCCGATGGCGGCACCGTGCCCTTCATCGCCCGCTACCGTAAAGAACAAACCGGCGAGCTCGACGAAGTGCAGATCATGAATATTCGCGACCGGCTCCAGCAACTGGCCGACCTCGCCGCCCGCCGTGAGTCGATCAAGACCTCCCTCAAAGAGCGCAAGCTTCTATCCGACGAGCTCGACGGCAAAATCGACGCCGCAGCCACACTCGCCAAACTTGAAGACATCTACCTGCCCTTTCGCCCCAAGCGCCGCACCAAAGCAATGATTGCCCGCGAGCGCGGCCTAGAGCCACTCGCCACACATCTTTTCGAAAATCAAGACGCCAGCGACACCGCCGAAAAAGCCCTCACCTACGTCGATACCGAAAAGGAAGTCGCCGATGCCGACGTCGCCCTCGAAGGCGCGCGTCACATCATCGCCGAATGGATCAGTGACAACGCCGACGCGCGCGAGTCCCTGCGCAAACTCTTCTGGGAGCACGGCACCCTCGCCTCCGAAGGCTTCCCAGGCAAAGAAACCGAAGGCGCCAAGTTCAGCGACTATTTCGACTGGAAAGAGCCGATCAAAAACGCCCCCTCCCACCGCGTGCTCGCCATTCGCCGCGGCGAGAAGGAAGGCTTCCTCTTTCACCGCATCACTCCCGAAGAAGAATCCGCCATCATCATTCTCGAGAGGCAATTTCTCAACGGCCGCGGCTCAGCTGCTGGCGAAGTCAAAAAAGCCATCGGCGACTGCTACAAGCGTCTGCTCGCGCCCTCGATGGAGACCGAAGTGCGCCTGCGCGCCAAAAAGCAAGCCGACGTGGCTGCGATCCAAGTCTTTGCCGACAACGTCCGCGAGCTCCTGCTCGCCTCACCGCTCGGCCAGAAACGTATGATGGCAGTCGACCCCGGCTTCCGCACTGGTTGCAAAACGGTCATCCTCGACGCTCAAGGCCAACTGCTCTTCAATCACGTGCTATTCTGTACCGGCGGCGCTGGGCAAATCGACCGCGCCAAGGTCGAAGCCAAAGCACTCATCGAGCGCTACGACATCGAAGCCATCGCAGTCGGCAACGGCACCGCAGGCCGCGAGACCGAAGCCTTCTTCCGCGAGCTCGGCCTGTCTAAGAAAATCGTCATCGTCAGTGTCAACGAATCCGGCGCGTCGATCTACTCCGCCTCCGAAGTCGCCCGCGAAGAATTCCCCACCGAAGACATCACCGTGCGCGGTGCGGTCTCGATTGGCCGCCGTCTGATGGATCCACTGGCGGAACTAGTAAAACTCGATCCGAAATCAATCGGCGTTGGGCAATATCAACACGACGTCGATCAATACGCACTCAAGCGCACACTCGACGACACCGTGACCTCCAGCGTGAACAAGGTCGGCGTCGAAGTGAACACCGCGAGCAAGCAACTGCTGTCCTACGTCTCAGGGCTCAACGAAACCATCGCTGGCAACATCGTCGCGCACCGCCAGGAAAACGGCCCCTTCAAATCGCGTAAAGAATTCTCCGGCGTCAGCCGCCTCGGCCCCAAGGCCTTTGAGCAATGCGCTGGTTTCCTACGCATTCGCGACGCCGCGCATCCACTCGACCAGAGCGGTGTGCACCCCGAGCGCTATACACTCGTTGAGCAAATGGCCTCAACAGTCGGTTGCCAGGTTGCCGACTTGACCAAAGACAGCAGCGCCCGCGCCAAGATCAAGCTCGAGAACTATGTGTCCGACGACGTCGGCCTCCCCACCCTGCGCGACATCATGGACGAGCTCGCCAAGCCCGGCCGCGATCCACGTAAACAATTTGAAGTCTTCCAATTCGCCGACGGCGTCGAAAAGCCCTCCGACCTGACACTCGGCATGAAGCTGCCCGGCATCGTGACCAACGTCACCGCATTCGGTGCGTTCGTCGATGTCGGCGTCCACCAAGACGGCCTCGTCCACATCAGTCAGCTGGCGGATAAATTCGTCGATGATCCTAACAAGGTGGTCAAAGTCGGTGACAAGGTGCAAGTGACCGTGACCGAAGTGGACATGCAGCGTAACCGCATCGCCCTCTCCATGAAAAAGCAGCCCGAGATCGGCGGTAAAAAGGAACGCTCCGGCGCTCCCAGCGGGCAGCCAAGTGGCCGCGGCAGCAACCGTGGAGCGAACAGCAATCGCGGTGGCGGCGGCAATGACTTTGGCAACAACTGGTTCGACGCCGCACTCAAGAAATAGGCAGGCGCAACAATCACGAGGCCCCGCCACCGCACAGAAGCACCGCTACGTGCCTTCGTTTTAGGACAGCAAGACTAGCATGGCATCGCGCTGCAGACGCAACGGCGATGAACGTCATGCTCCAAAAAAGGCCGGCCCCACAGCGGGGATCCGGCCTTTTGCTGATTCAATTAAATCGACTAGATGTGGATCGCTTCGCCGAACACCGCGGCTGCGGCTTCCATCGTGGCTTCACTTAGAGTGGGATGCGCGTGGATGGTGCTGTGAATCTCTTCCGCAGTCGCTTCGAGCTTCTTACCTAGGCAGTATTCGCCAATCATTTCTGTGGCGTCGCCACCGACGATGTGCGCACCCAGAATTTCGCCATACTGTTCGCACACGAGAAGCTTGACGAAGCCTTCAGGAGCACCCGATGCGACGGCCTTACCAGACGCTTGGAAGGGGAACTTGCCGACCTTGTATTTGATGCCCTCTTCCTTGAGCTTATTCTCGGTCTTACCGATCGAAGCGACTTGCGGGATGCAGTAAGTGCAGCCTGGAAAATCGGTCACTTGCTTCGCTTGGCCGTGGCCAAACATGCCCTGCACCGCTTGGATCGCTTCGTAGGTTGCCACATGCGCGAGCCAAGGCGGCCCAATGATGTCGCCTGCCGCGTAGACCCCCTTGACGCTGGATTCATAGTTGGCATCCACTTTGATGTAGCCGCGATCTTGCGCGAGCTTGGTGCGCGCAGACAGCAGACCGGCGGTGTTAGCAACCACACCGATGGCGATCAGCACGCAATCCGCAGTAATCGACTCGGCCTTACCGCCCTTGACGAGGTCCATCTTTACGTTGTTCTTGGCGACCTTGATGTTTTCGACCGCGGTGGAAGTACGGCAGTCAATGCCCTGCTTCTTAAACTCCTTAGCAACCACAGCTGCGACTTCGTGATCTTCGACTGGCAACACTTGATCGAGCATCTCGACCAGCGTGACCTTGGTGCCAAAAGCATTGAGGAAATAGGCAAACTCTGCACCAATCGCACCAGCGCCGACAATCACGATGGACTTCGGCTGCTGCTTCATTTCCAGCGCTTGGCGAGAGGTCATGATGCGCACACCGTCGACTTCGAGGTCGGGCAATTGACGTGGCTTGCAGCCAGTCGCAATCAGGGTTTTGTCAGTGACCAAGATCTTACCCTTATCTGGACCGTCAGTGACTTCTACCATCCCAGGGACTGAGATCGTGCCGACACCCTTAATGTAATCGACCTTATTCTTCTTAAACAGAAACTCGATCCCTTTGGCCATCGTGCCCGATACGTTGCGTGAACGCTGAATGATCTTGGTGAAGTCATAGCTCGCACCCGTCACACTGATACCAAATTCTTCGCAGTGCTTGATTTTATTAAACAACTCGGCGCTTTTTAGCAGCGCCTTGGACGGGATACAGCCCCAATTCAAGCAAGTGCCACCGGGACGCTCCTGCTCAACGCAGGCGACTTTTTTACCGAGTTGCCCCGCGCGAATGGCTGCCGCATAACCAGCGGGACCACCGCCGATCACAACGAGATCGTATTTTGAGTTAGTTGACATAAATAGTTAAATTGAAGGTGCTTAAATCAGCAAAGAAGCTGAAATGCTCACTGCCTAAAGATGCGAAGAAAACAGACGACTTCGCTGTCGTCAATGCCAAGGGGAGTGAGATGAACCTATGAAAAAGGAGTGGGGCCGACTCGCTTACAGCATCAAACAATGAGGCCGATCAGCCCTCACTCCATTAGAGCACTCCTGCCTCTAAATATCAATTACATCGGCATCATCTTCGATGACTCGCTTTGGCTGGCGCGCTTGACTGGAGCCTCGGGCTTGCGGGCCAGCGCTTGGTGTGGGCCCGACACGGCCGACATTGATATTCACACCCCGACGGAGGTTCGGACTACCGAACAGTAGAGTTGCCACGCCACTAGTGATACTGACCACGAGTGCGCCCCAAAGCGCACTGCCAAAACTATCGATATGAAAGCCACTCACCAACGCCGCAACGAAGAGGAACAGCAGCGCGTTGATCACCCAGATGCCTACGCCGAAGGTCAGAATAATGAAGGGCAGCGAGAACAGCATGAGTAATGGCTTCAGAAAGACATTACAGGCACTGAGCAGTATCACCACAATGATCAGCGCTTCGCGACTATCGTAATGTATGCCAGAGGCAGTGTTGGAGGCCATAAGGACGCCGAACGCGACGATCAACCAACTTTTGAGCATTTGCTTTAAATCCATAGTTTCTTAGTTGGTCGAAGTTGGATTCGGTTCCTCACTTTCAATTGGGGCGTCCATCGACATCAGATAACGAAACGTGTGTCCCTCACCAACACCGCCCTCTGCCTGTTGTAAGTACAGCATCGCATTAAAAACATGCGGCGGTCGGACGATGCCCTTGCCGCCTAAGCCAGCTGCAGCAGTGATTGGCTGCAAATTGAAATAAGATCGTATTTTTGGTTTACCATTCAGGCGCACATTGCCAGCAGTCGATTCAGGCGGTGCGATTAAACCATCTGCATCGATCCAATATATCCGTATTTTATTAGCCACAATACGGAAATTGATCGAGGTCTGCCCTGGGCGCTCGATGTAATAGCCCTGCTGCGAAGGCAGCTGGCCGACTTGATACGGCGGCTCAGAAATCTCGGTTGGAATCACTTTTTCCTCCACTTCTGCGGGCACAAGCTGTCCTGCAGAGATTGGTAATGACCATGTACTCAAAGCAAAGCATATGACTGGAATTATGAATTTCATCGCACTCACTATAGCCACAATCGTGCAGAGATCAATCCTGCGCAGAAGCATCTCGCTGCTGCACCCCAGCTTTAAGCTTTTTTAACTGTTCGAGCCGTTGTGCCGTAGCCGCTTCCGCGCCTGAATGGCCCGGCAGATAAAACTGCTGTGGTGATAACATAAACTCCTGGCCAGAAATCCCCGAGGGATAATCATGACTATACAGATAACCCTTACCGTGGCCGAGCGCCTTATTGGTCTTGGTATGCGCATCACGCAACCATAGCGGCACGGCTTGTACGGGTTCATCTCGGAGCGATTTTTTAACCGCATGCATCGCCCGCGTCACCGAGTTGCTCTTTGGCGAGGTCGCTAAATAAAGCACTGCGTGCGCCAGGTGATATTCACACTCTGGCATGCCTATTTTTTCGCAGGCCTCAAATGCCGCAGTGGCCACCGTCAGCGCATGCGAATTGGCTAGGCCGACGTCTTCGGAAGCCAAAATAGTCAAGCGCCTTGCAATAAAGCGTGGGTCTTCACCACCCTGCAGCATCTTAAAGGTCCAATACAGCGCGGCATCAGGATCTGACCCGCGGATGCTCTTAATCATAGCGGAGGCATGGTCGTAATGCTCATCCTCATCGCGATCGTAGCGAATTTGCCGCTCCCTTGCGAATACCTCGACCGCCTGCGCATCGATGTGCGTGCCCAAGGGCTGACTCAGCACCAATGTTTCCAAGGCATTCAGCGCACGGCGCAAATCACCACCGGAAAAATCGGCCACGGCTTGAAACACCTCCGACTCGGCAGTGCAACGATGTGCACCGAGGCCGCGCGCCACATCCGTCAAAGCGCGCGCTAGTATAATCGCGACTGACTCGACATCTACCGGCTCCAACCGAAACAGGTGACTTCGACTGAGCAATGGCGGATTCACATAAAACCCTGGATTGTGCGTAGTCGCGCCGATCAGACGAATATTGCCTGCCTCCACGTCCGGCAGAAGTAGATCCTGCTGTGACTTATTAAAGCGATGGATCTCATCGATAAACAAGATGGTACGTTTATCTGGCTCGTAACGCGCCAAGCGTAGGATATCGCGCACCTCGGCCACATTCGACAGCACCGCATTAATCCGCACGAACTTACTCTGAGTCTCCGCCGCAATGACCTCAGCCATCGAAGTCTTACCGCAGCCAGGTGGGCCATAAAAAATTAGGCTGCCAAAATTATCTGCTTGGATCAGCCGCGGCAACAGACAGCCCTCACCGACGATGTGATCCTGGCCAATGACCTCACCCAAGTGCTGTGGTCGCATACGTACTGCCAACGGCCGTACCACGGAGCCGTTCGAAGCGTCCTGCTCGGCATCAAAAATGCCAGCCTGTTCGATATTTTCAGACATCGGAGTTAACATCGGAGGCGCCATGCCGTGTTGCAAGATAGAACGCAATGACACCGACTTATACTAACGCTTAACGGTGAAAGTGGAACCGCACCTCGATGACAGCAACGACCCAAGCCCGCGCCCCGATTCTATCGTTACTGTTAGGACTGCTCCTCGGACTGTTTCTAGCCCGTCATTACAGTGCGCCTCTGCCCCTACTGCTATCTGTCGCATGTATCAGTAGCGTCGCGGCGCTTCGACTCGCAGTCAACGACAGGCTAAAGTGGCAATGGATGCTGTGTTTCCTGATCAGTACCACGCATTGCTGCTGGGCTTATGGACAAGTTCGACTACCTAAGGCGCCACGGGCCGACAACCTGACATTGCCAGCGCGCGAGGCACAGTTAGCGATCGAAATACAACGCGTCATGCAGCCTGGTGGAAGCTACGGCAAGCCCAGTGGACTCGCCCTCGTGCTCGACGCACCCACCACCAGCCGCATACATCCCGGCGAACAGATCTACTTTAAACTGACGCTTCCGTCCATAGCAGCAGAGCAACCCGCCACACTAAATATCCAACGCGGCCTGCAACTGCAGACCACTGGAGTGCTCACTCCGATCCTGCCGCCGCTAGCCAGCAGTGACCAAGACGATTTCGAAGCCTACCTACAAAATATCGGCGTACACTATCGCTTCGACCGCACTGGCCAACTTAAAATACTGCGCGCGCCTCGCGCCTTTGATCAGTTTTGCGCCGCGATGAATCAGCGTTTCCAAGCAACACTGAGGTTGGGAGCAGCCCCAAAATCGCAACTTGCCAATGTGTACGTCGCGATGCTGCTGGGCCGTAAGATCGAACTGAGCAAAGCACAAATCGAGCGCTATCGGAGGACTGGCACCATGCACTTTTTCGCGATCAGTGGTCTACATATTGGCGTAATCGCAAGCGTAATTGCCCAATTCCTCTTGCTCATCCGTGTGCCGCGAACAGTGGCCCCATGGATTGGACTGCCGCTGCTGTATTTGTATGTCGAAATAACTGGCGGCTCGCCCTCCGCCATACGCGCGTTTCTGATGGCAGCTTTTTTCTGGTCGAGCTTTGCCTGCCAACGCCAACGCTCGACGTTCTCTGCGCTCATGTGCTCCGCCATTTTAGTGCTGATCATCGATCCCAATCAACTATGGAGCCTGGGCTTTCAGCTCTCCTACACGGTCGTGCTGAGCATATTATTATTTGGCCTCCCACTGCACCAGGTCTTAACGCGCCGCTGCCAACTCTACCAGTGGCTACCGGAACAAGACTGGAACGCTTGGCAGCGCGCCTGTGCCTGGTCGCTCGACAAATTATTGCTATTGTTTGCCATCAGCTTTTCCGCGTGGCTAGCGAGCACTCCGCTCAGCGCGGGACTGTTCGAGATCGTCGCGCCCGGTGCGATTTTACTCAACATGCTGTTAGTCTATTTAGTCGCCATCGTCATCAGCGGCGGCGTCATCTCTCTGGCCTGCGCCAACGCACTGTTCACCGGCCTCGCGGGATTCATCAATCACTCGGCATGGACGGTGATTTACCTAATGGATCAGATGATAATCTGCTGCGCAAAACTCCCAGGTGCGATTCTGCCTAGTGAGGGCTTCTCAAGCGCTCTCAGCTATAGTGCGCTGTGCGTTTACTTTGCCACACTACTGTGGCTGCATCGCAGCGCGGCACGATTACAGGGCCACGCCATGTGGCTGCCACCACTTGTCATCATTAGTAGCGTTACGGTTGGGCTAGCGCTGGTTGATTGAAGCACAGTAAGCTCAACAACTTAGTCGCAACAGGCAAGTCGCTTGAGCTGAGTGGAACCAACGTGACTCTTATCGCTGTTACAAATTCAAACAAAAAAAAGCCCACTGCACTACGCAGTGGGCTTTGATAAAAAATGCGATCTGAAGCCAGCTGCGGACTTAGCGACGACGAGTGAACTTGTTTTGGAACTTCTCGACGCGACCAGCGGTATCGACGAAACGCTTCTCACCGGTAAAGGCAGGATGCGAATCAGCAGTAATATCGCAAATTACCACTTGGTAATCAACGCCATCGATGGTTTCAGTCTTGCTACCACGCATTGTGGAGCGAGTCAGATATTTGGTGCCAGTCGAAACATCGACGAAGGCAATTGGGTTGAGCTTTGGATGAATATCAGCTTTCACAGTAGTGTCCTTTCGGAGGTTTCGAGCTATCCCTGGCGCGCTTTAAAGCGAGGGTTAGACTTGCAGATTACGTAAACGCGTCCCTTGCGGCGAACTACCTGGCAGTCCGGATGACGGTTTTTGAGAGATTTAAGAGAAGATACAACTTTCATAACAAGAAAAGAGAGAATTGGAGAAAAAAGGGTCGAGCTCCCCCCCTGTCAATGGCAAACAGGGAAATAAAGTGCCTAATTTCAGTTCATTGTAAGGTCGTCGGGCTCCTCCGCGAGCAACTGCATCTCAGCCCCCTGCTGCGCAAGTATCGCACGCCACATCGCCAAGCCCTCAAGCAACTCTAAATCAGTACTTAAGGGGCACACAAGCCAGGCATCCACGTCGAGCTCGCCCTCCAGTTGACCGTCGCCCCAAACAGAATGGCCAATAAAGCCACGCAGCTTGAATTCAGGGTCGTCTTTCAAGATCTGACGGGCTTTATCCTCATCAATCCCGAAGTAGAGTTTAAAAGAGCCGGCTTCGCTAGCCCATTTCCACGCCACTAAGATCATTTGATCACTACCCACTGGACCGCCTTCAAAGAGTGGTACCGCGGCAAAATCGGTACCTGCTAATTCGGAATCATACTGCCCTAGCGTCTGATTCAGTGGCCGATTGACGATGACACCCAATGAGCCCTCTTCCGGCGAATGGGCGGTCATCAACACAACCGTACGCTTAAAATGTGAATCCAACAGCGATGGATGTGCCACCAACAAAGAGCCCGCGAGGTGCAAGTCTTCATCATCCTGACCACGATCTGTTATCAAACGCATCGCAAAATTGAATTATAAGCGCTCTAAGCTGACTCCGCTCTCTGTCAGTATCTCCTTAACCAGCGCATCATTGCGATAATCACGATGATATTTGATACACCCAATCCCTGCCGCCGCCAAGATCTTGGCACAATTAATACACGGAAAGTGTGTCACATATACCGTTGTGCCTTCCAGTGAAACGCCGCGCCGCGCCGCATCGCAAATCGCATTTTGCTCGGCATGCACCGTCGCCTGCTCATGGCCATCACGCACGCGCGAGGCATGCGGCGCGCCAGGTAAAAAACCATTATACCCAGCCGCGATGATCCGATTTTTTTGTGATCCTCCAGAGACAATCACACAGCCCACATGCAAGCGATCGCAACTGGAGCGCGAGGCCATCAGCAAGGCCGTCGCCATGAAATAGGTATCCCAAGACGGACGCTCCCCCCACGATTCGGTCAAGCCCTCAAGCTGGTTCAACATGATCGTGTCGCTCAATGCAGCAGCGACAGGTGGCTGAGATTCGTTACTCATAATAGATTCATTTATTGCTCGGATCGTCGCGTTCGCAATCGTGAAGTTAGCCTGCGCGTCAAGCTACCAAGGAAATACTTTAATCGAAAGATAGCCCTGCGGAAACTGGCTAAGCACCTCCGGGCGACGCAACCACCCTTCCGCAGCACGATCAAAGTCCGTATTACCAGAAGATTGACCTAGCGTCGGCGCAGATAATGTCAGACCACTGCGCAAAGCACGAACATAATACAGCACTGGTCGCTCCACAGAGGAAGAGGTGCTGTAGCTCAACTCCGCTGGGATTGACAAGGGCGGCGCGGCCAGTTGCCCCACGATTGAGACTTCCGCGATCGGCGTGACATCTGGAAATCTGACCAGAGGTCGGGGTGACTCCGCCAGTCCGACGAAGAAGCGCCAAAAGCGCGACGCCAATAAATCAAGCGGCTTATTCACCGCGATATTCTGAGGCACTAAAAAACTAGACGGTTGCAGTTCACTGAGCAACTGAATCTCCGGCTCAAACTCGGGAAATTGTCCCTGCATTCGAAATCTCGAATCAATCACCATAGCTTGTGAGGCATTCCAGCGAGTCGGGATAAACAAAGGAGCAGAGTCAAACAACTCGGCCAACTCCTCCAGTTCACGATCATTTGCGAGCGAACCTGCCGAGATATACTCCACATAAGGATCGGCGGCAACTCGATCCGGCAACGGACTGGAGACTACTCGAAAAATCAAAAAACCAGCAAGATGTAGCGCCACACCGAGTAACAAGCTCACGCGCAACAGCGGCGAAACCATTTCTGGTGAGCGCTGTGTCGCGCGTACAGACAACTGAGAAGCAGTCGACATTATAATACGGGCAGGAATGCGTTACTAGCTGGTTGCAGTGCACCCCCAGAAATCAGCTCAATGACCTCTGGCACTTGATCCCCCGCAATCTGCACCTCTTTAAATCCAGCACTTTGCGCCATGCGGCACAAATCCAAGAAAAGTTGCAGCTCCATCGATGCCTGCGCCTTAATTAACAAAACTGAATTCTGCTCGGTGCGATTCTCTAGGTGTCGACCAAACGCCTGCTCCACCGAAGCATGCTCATACACACTACCGTCAAAAAACAACATCCCGCCATTACCGATCGTCAACACTGCCACCTCAGCAGCATCGTGCTGCAGACGAAGCTCTGTCTCAGGTAAATTCACCCGTACGCCCGGCAACATTACAAATCGTGTAAACAGAAGACTGATCAATAGCGCCAATACCAATAAATCCAGCACTGGAATCGCATCGATTTTGATCTCAGGCCGCTTCAAGCGCTCCAACAAACCGAAGGACGCGGTAAACTCAGCGCTCGGTGCGGTTAAATTACCATCGGACTCTTGTTCAGGCGTATTCATTCGCTAACCCTCTCCCTTCTCGGTCGGCGCTGCGACTGTTGCCGCTCCGACCGTCAGGAACTCATGAATGTTATGCCCCACCCATTCAAAATCGTGCACCAAAGCACGCACACGCCCACAGAGAAAGTGGTGCGCCAAAGTCGCCATGACCGCAATCGCCAAGCCAGACGCTGAGGTAATCAAAGCCTCCGCTAGTAACCGACTAAACTCGCCACTATTGCCATTGGAGGCTTCGAGTTGATACAGCGCCTGCAATGCCGCAATCACCGTACCAAGAAAGCCCAACAAAGGTGCCGCCCGAGCCAACGCCGCAATAGTGCCGATACGACGCTCCAACACCGGGATCTCAATAATCGCGGCAGACTGAATCGCAGTCCGAATACTTGCACTCGATTCGCCATAATGCAGCAGTGCCGATTTCACGATACGTGCCATCGGCCCCGGAGTATCTTCGCACAACGTCAAGGCCTCAACCAGACGTTTCTTGCCCACTAAATTCTTAATTCCGCTCAAGAAATCCTCGGTGCCGATTTTGCCCTTATGCAAAAACAAGGAACGTTCAACAAATAGCACAAAGCCTAACACGCTGACGAAAAGCAGCGGATACATAACTGGCCCGCCTTGTAGAATGAATGTCTGTTGCAAATAATCCATGGAATAATTTTTCTAAAATATAGTGTGCGAGCTACTCTTCAACAACTGGTAATCGATCCGCACGCGATTGCGCAAGTGTTCGCCCTGGCAAATTATAAGCAACCATCTTACGATAGACTCGCCGTGCTTCCGCCAGTTGGCCCTGAGCCTCTAAGCGGGTGCCCAGTTCTAGCAGTGTCCGCGACATCCAATAGCGCCCCGTCTCGCCCAAGCGAATCGCATTCTCACCATCCAACAAGAAGCGGCTCGCGATCAGAGTAAATACGATTTGCGCTTGGTCGAAGGCCTCGTATTGCAGCAATGCAAAGCCCCACTTGTAACCGACTTCCGCCTGAAAATCGATCGGCAGGTTAGGTAGGTCGATTAAACGCTCTAACACTTGCGCGACATTTTTCAACTGCAACGCATCATTTTTGGCCAACGCTAGCATACAATCCGCCCGCGACAACTCTGCCACAAAACGACGTGGATGCTCGGGAAATAAACGAATCAAATTTTCATAGATAATTTGCGCACCCGCAAAATTATTCATTTGACGAAGCAAATCTCCCTGCTTCAGACGCGATGAGAAAAAAAGCGCATTCTGCGGGTAGCGCTGAGTCAAATCATGGTGCACACGCACTGCCTCCGCGAAATACTGTGGACCGCGACGTTCACAATACAAAGCCGCCTCAAACAAAGCCTGCGCCGCGAGCTCACTCGCTTCATATTGCGAAGCCAACTTCAGCAGCGTCTGTTGAGCCGCCGCAAAGTCGTCAATCGATGCATAATAATTCGCCTCAGTCAAATACGACCGCTCTGCGGCTGAGCTTTCAGCGTAACCAGTGCGCAAGCCGCTCAGCACCTCCATGCCGGCAGTCGAATCGCCTAAGCCAATCAAAATATCCCCCTGCAACAATAGCACTTCTGTGCGCAATAGCCTCACTTCTGCAGCACTCGGATCGGATGCCCCCGGCGGCAGTGATTCAATCCGATTCAGCAGCGTGTCGACACGCGTCCGAACCGGCTCTGCAGTCCCGACCATCAACGACAAGCGCGCCTCCAACCAACGAAAACGTAAGTCCAGCGCAATCGGCACCGAGCCGTTGCCATCTTCTGCGAGTAGTAATCGCACCCGCTTCAAGGCCGGCGCTAACTCTCCGCTGGCCTGCAGGGCCTGCGCCACATTCCACTCCGCACGCCAACGATCCGACACCGAGATGCTGCCACTAAAATCCGCCTCATCAATCAGCTCCGAAGCCGCTTCAATCTCGCCTGCCCGAACTTCTGCAGTCACCAAGCGTAAAAAAAATTCTCCATCATGATCCACTCCCACGCCTTTATAGCGCGCAGCTTGATAAAAATCGACCGCATTACGGTAATCAGTATTCAAGAAATAGCAGTCCCCGATCAAGCGATTTAACACTTGGCGCGCGTCCACACGCTCTGCCTGATCACGTAACTGAATTAAAAAATCTGCAGCCGCCCGATATTGCGCAGGCGTACGCTGCAGCGCGGCATATGCTAGCAAACGATACACATTGGTAATCTCGCTCAAACCAGGGAACTGTTCTAGCAAAAGTCGTGCATCCGCCTCCGCCAAAGCCGTCTCACCAACAGCCAACGCCAGCTGACTGCGAATATAATAAATCTGGCCAAGCAATGGATGTGGTTCGGACTCATCCACCATCACATTAAGAAACATAGTCAGTTCATCTAGTTCCAAAGGGCTGCTCGCGCGTGCCAACAACTGTAATGCGATCGCCATGACCTCACGGTTTTTTCCTTCACGCAGCAAGCCGCGCAACGCATCACGCCCACTCAAAGTATCCACCCCATAGAGTAGGGCCTTCAATAATAATAATTGCTCACGCTCGCGACTCGCATAGCCAGACCGCACATTTGTCAACTCCCCGGCAATCAGCTCAATCGCCTCTGCATTACGTCCCTGATTATGCAGAATCACCGCATACTCGCGCACATACGGATAAGCTGCGGCACTACCCCTCAAGCGTTCGAACTGGCCACGCACCTCCGCCGCAAGTGCATCACTGGCAGGCGCTCTCAAAATCTCTTCGCGCAATATCAATCCAGTAAAGAATGCCCGCTGCGCCTCTGAAACCGCCGCCGCACGCGCTTGCTGAAAAGCAGCTGCCACCTGATCGGCTCGACCACCCAGCTCCGCCTGCAGTCCGCGCAGTACATACAACCAAGGCAACTCCTCTGGCTTCAATGCACTCTCAGCGACGTTGCCAAGCGCCTCCGTTAAGATCTCTTGATTGACCTTGCGACCATTGCCATACGCGCTCACCCCCAGATAGAGATGATACCGATCGCGGCGCGCCTCCTCCGGCACCGACTGTAAGGCCGAACGGGCAGCCACAAAACGGCGTTGCGCAATCAACGAAGCCGCCAACTGAATCTGCAAGTCCGCCACATTGGCCGACGCCACTCCTGGCTCCGCCAGCAAATCTCGATACACGCCCTCGGCTAACACCGCCAGTCCAGCATTCAACGTACGATCCGCCGCATCCACCTGCCAGTCAAAAAACAGCTGCTGCTCGGCATCTAGTACATCGGCACGATCCGCCAATAACGGCGCTTGCCCCTGAACAGTAGGCACGAGTGCTAAGGCCAAGAGTGCAGCCACGGCACGCATTCGCTTCAATCGAGAAATAACAGCAAAGTTCAACAACATGTAATCGATGCATGACACAGGGTCTCGCCACAGGTTGCAAAAGGATTTTCACCCGATTGTGCAAATCGAGCTTCGCTAGCGACTCTTGCTACCTGCGCTGAAGTGCCTGATGATAAGCCCGCGCATAGGGATCGTCCGAATCCGCACACAAGCGCAGCTTCCAAATGCTCCAGTCTTGGCCTTGCTGGCCACATAAATCCTCGGAGAACAGCATGCAAAAGCCCTCCATTTCCCAGTCCTCGATTAGCGATGGATGCTTTAGATGGCCGATCTCATGCGCTAACAGCGGATAGAATTCCCGATGGCTCGGTGGCACTGAAATATAGATCGCAAAGATTCCCGCCTCGGCATCGACGATTTCGGTGAGCGAAAAACCTTCGGCGATCGCATAGTGGTAGCCATTACCGTTTTTTTTAGAATGGCGTAATAACACTTCATTCACTGAAAACTCCAGTGGCCCATGCACACGCCGCAATAACTGTAAACCAGCATTAAGGAACAACTGCACCTCAGGATCCGCAATCGTTTGATACAATTGATGATACGGCACGGCAAGCGGCTTTTTAGAAAGGACGGGGCAGCCGACCAACAAGCAAGCGATCATAAGCGAAACAAAAATGTAGAACCCGACCATAGCACCGAACAAACTAAATACCAACGCATAAAAAATTAGCAAATAGTTAAGCCGATATAGCCTTATATTTATTTTCCAGAAGCATGCCTAGTTCGACCAATTACCTGAGAGTTGGCTGGTATTTACCCCTATCACAAATGGTAAGAGCCAAGAGCGAATCGGCCTGCAGACGCGATCATCCACCGCCGACTTTTTTAATTAAAATAACGCGACACCCGAATGGAACTCAGAGACTGCCACTGATCTCGTTTCTCAAGGCAACGTGCAAGCCGATAGAAATCGACGCCAGTGTACCGTCCCCCTTGGTGCGGCTAAATATCCCTGCAGAATCAACGCTTAAGCGTATACCATACGCGCACACTGATCGCAAAAATGCGGCTCACCGGCATCTTGCGCACCGCGCGAGACCTCATTGGAAACTCGCAGATGGCAACCGCCGCACTTGTGCGCTTCGATCGGCGCCAAATACGGGGCACGTTTGACCATCTTTTTCACCCGATCGTATTGCTCGAGGTAGTCGGCATCAACGCCGACGCGTGATTCCGCAACCT
>JAQXBA010000028.1 GCA_029252625.1 Opitutia bacterium
TTTACGACCACCGCGGGCGAGCGATACGTTTTGAAATTTGATTACAGTGGGATTTATCCCTCCAACCGGCAGGCATCGCTGACCTATAGCATATCTGATGGTGCAACGAAGACACTACAGTTGAATATTACAGGCAACCAACTGCCGTGGAAAACCGAGACCTTTGAGTTTGTGGCTGCCACCGGGGCGACCACGCTCTCGTTCACTGGCGAAATGGTGGGTGGATTCTGGGGCGCGTGCATCGATAACGTACGCGTTGAAGCTGCAAAATAGGCTTTATAAAATGAAAAAGAAATTATGGATAACATGGCTGGCCGCGACCTGCTAATTGGTGCGACGTGTATCTAACTCAAAAATAATAAATATGAAATCTGCGATCTATCTACTCCTAGCATTGAGTGTCACACAGGCGAGTGGGCAGGTGCCGCAGCTCACTGAAACGACTGCGCAAAATGAACAGCGTTTACAGTGGTTTCGTGATGCGAAATTTGGCCTGTTCATACATTGGGGGCCTGCAGCGCTGAGTGGCGCGGAAATCAGTTGGGGGATGAAAGACCGCATCGAACGAGGGGAGTCGCTTCAGCGGGTGCCGCGCGATGAATACATGAATCTTTACCGTGAGTTCAACCCGGTGAATTTTGATGCGGATGAAATCATGGCGCTGGCTAAAAATGCCGGCATGACTTATTCGGTCTTTGTGACGAAGCATCATGATGGCTTTAGCTTATGGAAGACGGATCAGAAACACTTTCCCGCGTCGTCGGCATATCCCGAGCATTACTCCATTGCGGATACTCCGTATACGAAAGACATCGTCAAACAGGTGCGTGACGCGGCGCTCAAGCAAGACATGAAGGTCGGCTGGTATTACAGCACGCGTGACTGGACGCATCCGGAATATCTGCAGGGAGATAATCTGGCCTATAATGATTACTACGAGAATCAGGTCGAAGAATTGCTGAGCGACTATGGACCGGTTGATATTCTCTGGTTTGATCACTGCTTCGGCGCATGGGATCAATATACGATCCCTCGCTTATATGAGAAAATGTATGCTCACAACCCCGACTTGTTGGTGAACAATCGCGCAGCGCGCGGGCTCTCTGATATTCCCAAAGCATCTGCGCCGCTGAAGTATGGAGATTATGATACGCCCGAAAACCGAATGGGATCGTTTCAGGCGGGGCGTGCTTGGGAATCGTGCATGATTCTTTCGCCACACACGGATCATGGTGGTTGGTCGTATCGCCCCGGTGCGGTGACGCGTTCGCTGACCGAGACGATTCGCCTGCTGTCTTCCTGTGTGACGGGCGACGGTAATATGCTGCTTAATATTGCGCCACTCCCGGATGGCTCATTGCGTGCCGAAGAACGTGCGGTATTGGAAGGGCTTGCGCCTTGGATGGAGACGCATGGTGAGGCGATTTATGCCACACGCGGAGGTCCGTGGATCAATGGCACTTGGGGCGGCGCGACGTATCAGGGGAATCAAGTTTATTTGCATTTGTTTGAACCCGATGAGGACGGCATCGAGCTCAATCGACTGCCACAGCGTGTGCTGCAGGCGACCACGATGGATGGCAAGCCAGTGCCGTTTCAGCAGACCGCAGAGACGCTCAAAGTCACCGTTCCAGCCGACCTGTGCGATGAGCATGTGACGGTCATCCGGCTCACTTTGGATCAGGTATCTGATGGGGTTCAATATGGTGCCGCCTTGGCGAACGGACAGGCACAAGCGGTGCCTGGCACGCTCGTATTTACTGCAGAGGCCGCAGCGATTCATGGCTCAGCGGTGGTTCGTGGCACAGGCACGTCTGCGGCGATCGTGGAGTGGGCAGAGCAGAGCACCACGATCAGTTGGCCCTTGGAGCTCAATAGTCCAGGCACTTACCGCGTGGAGATGGATGTTGCCACGCCGCAGATCGATTCGGCGATCCGGCTATCGGTGGGCAATGGTCGAGGGCTGCATGTGCATTTGCCTGTGACTGGAGAGATGGACCAGTATCAGACTGTGCAGGTCGGGGAGTTGACGTTTGCGAATGCAGAGACGCTGGAGCTGGTATTGCAGCCCTATGGGCATTTGGAGTGGTTGCCCATCAGCATTCGAGCGATTCGATTGATCCCGTCGAATTAAACCGCCGACGTCAGCTTGGTGATTGTCCAAAGAACAGTCAGCAATGCCGACATTCACATCACCGAAAACGGACGAGAAAAAAATCGAACATTGCTAATTAGAGAATAGGCTGTGCGGAGCCGTACTCATCGAGTCGAGGCGCAATTCTGGGTGGCTAATGTCTCTCCGGTCGATTTACTTGCAGTTGAATTTATTGCGTTTGCAGTCCCTAAAATGTGGCCGTCGTCTTGTTACTCTTAAAAATTACTGCTTGTTCTTTTTTGCCGGCAGAATGCCGTGCTCGTAGGCCTTACTGATTGCTGCGGGCGCGTTGACGGCCTCGAGTTTCTCGTAGATGTGTTTCACATGGTAGACGACGGTGTAGGCGCTGATGCCTAGCTGGTCGGCAATCTCTTTTTTTGCCTGCCCGCTGGCGAGCAGGGAGAGGATTTCCAGTTCTCGCTCTGAGAGTGCCGCCTTCGGTTTCGTGCTGGGGAGTGTGTCTTGCAGGGTATTTAGAATGAAGCTGGCGACGCCAGCATCGAGCGGCGCCCCGCCTTCCATCACGGTCTGTATACTGTTCGTGATTTGCGTGGGCGAGGCTGATTTGAGCAGGTAGCCCGATGCCCCGGCGCGGATGGCTTCCAGCACATCGGCTTCGGCGTCGGACTGCGTGAGGATGATGATTTTGGTGTTGGGCGAGTATTTTTTGATCCAAGGAATTGCTTCGATTCCGCCCACCCCTGGTAGGTTGAGGTCGAGTAGGATCAGGTCGGGGGCGCCCTGTTTTTTGGGATCTTGCAGCGCGCGTAGCGCAAATTCGGCGGTGCCAAACTGGCTGATCAGTTCCACGCTTGCTTCGCGTTTCAGTGCGAGGGTGATGACCTCGCGATACGCGGCCTGGTCTTCGACCAGCATGATGCGGACGGGGTGATTTATTTGAGCAGTTTCCATTTTCGAAGTTTGAGTTTTAAAGTGATGTGCGTGCCGCCTTCTGGCGGGGATGCTGCAGTGAGTTGCCCTCCGAGCAGGCGGGCGCGGCGTTTGAGCGAAGCG
>JAQXBA010000053.1 GCA_029252625.1 Opitutia bacterium
GAAGCACCTACGTCCAGGTGGCGCATTCCGGTGACATCAATTTTGAATTGATCAAGAAAGCCTTCGAGTTTTTCTCCGCCTCGACTGACAAAGCGGGGGGGGGATTCGACTTCAACAGCTGTATTGGCAGGTAGACTACGGCCTGGCTTATCCAACCGATCGGTACCGAGCTTGACTTTGCCAGCGAGGATCAGCGCTTTGGCGCGCGAGCGAGTATCGGCCAGCCCTTGAGTGACGAGCAGTTCGTCGAGGCGTATTTTTTTAACAGTATCCATATTAATTTGCGGGGTTTTCGCCGGCGAACGATCTTAGTTGTCTGAGCTAATGGATGGCTCCGTTGAAGACATTGTGATATCGCTTGAGCGAATGTGTAGGTCGCTTTGTGGGTAAGGGATCTCGATATTATTTTCTTTAAAAGTGTCCCAAATGTTGAGCAGTACCTGACTTTTGACATTAGCCACACCGTTGGTGGGATCTGAAATCCAGAAGCGCAGTTCGAGGTCGATCGAGCTATCACCAAATCCGAGCACATGGCAAACAGGTGTCGGATCTGTTAAGACCCGGTCGATCGACTTTGCCGCGGCAATGACCAGTTCAAGGCATTGATGTGGGTCTGAATCGTAGGACACACCTATGGGTACTTTCATGCGCACTAGGTTATTGGTGAAAGTCCAATTGATCACACGTTGTGTGATTAAATCTTCGTTTGGAATTAGGTGCTCAGTGCCGTCGCGTGTGATAACAGAGGCATAGCGTGCACGCAGGTTATTGATCCATCCATAGGTACCGTCGATTTCGATGACGTCGCCAGGTTTGATAGAATTATCGACTAGAAGCAAAATGCCGCTAATAAAGTTGGAAACGACTTTTTGCAGACCGAATCCGAGGCCTAAGCCGATGGCACCACCGAGCACGGTCAGGGCGGATAAATCGATGCCCATCGAACTTAGTGACACGGCGGTAGCGACGACGATGAATACGATGCGAATAATTTTGGCGGTCAGCACTTTTAGCGACGGACTGAGACCAGGCACTTTCTCGATTTGAGTCTCGATGATCCGTGCCACGGCGAGGCACGCCCACATGGTGAATGCAAAAGCAAGTATGCCAGAAAGGATTCCCCAAGCGGAGATGGTCGACGTGCCGATTGTAACATGTAGGTCCTGTAATGAATCAATGCCATCATCGACCAGCGAGATGCTTAGCATCGCCGAAGTTAAATAGCACACTGCAGCGACTGATTGCGACCAGAACGGTGCACGGATGAGGCTGGTGAGCAGGCCGATGATCAACCATATCACGCCTAGGAAACTGAAGAAACTGAAGATTGGGGCTTCGATTGGTATTAAAATACAAATCCCCCATGCCACGATTAGGGCCGCCCAAAGGGTTAGAAAGCTGAGGTTGCCCTTGAGCCAGTGTGCCGGAGTGCTGTGTGTGATGGCTACTGAGTTAGCCTTCGCGCCAAATGTTTTGTGGCTGATGGTAAAAAGAACGATGACTATGATGAGCTGCCACAGGTCTTGGAGTTGAAAGGTGCCGCTCGGCACTAGTAGGGTGCGCCAGTTTTCGAGTAAAGTCATAGTGATAAGGTAAGTTGGTTGAATAAGGAGCCGCAACCTTTTTGCATGTACGGTCGAGCAGTCGATCGAGTCGGTATGATTCCTAGCCTAGCCGTAGTTTGGCCTTTCTATTATTAGTGATGGCTCTGTTTTGTCGTATTGTGTCGGCACAGAGGTCTAAAGGGATTGTGTAATCAATAGTGCACAAATCGCTAGGAATCGTTTTTAGAAAGTGGTCTTGCTAGGTCGTTATTTCTGAGTCTGGTCTTCAGCTTAACTTGAATCGCTGTTTGTCTACTATCTCGAATCGATCTCAGTGGGTGCTGCGATTAAGTGGGATGACTTAGATAGTTTGTACATTTGGTACCAGTTGATGGTGATTGTATTTTGCACTTGGAGATTTCGCAGCAGCGCAGCAATGTGAGTGGCATCGTTTTATGAAACTGTCTTCACTCGTATATTTAGATTCCACGCTTCAGACGACTGCCCACCAGTGGGCCAATCGGTTTAAACTGCCCTGTATCGATGGTAGTTTAGTTGCGGCAACTAAGCCAAAGGCGTTGCAGCGATTCTTGTTGGCTCAGTGCGCTGGCGAAGGTGCGGCGTTTGTTTTTGTTTTAGACAAGCATGGCTTGCTGTTATATGCAGTTGGTGATGGAAAGCGGTTGAGTATTCGAGCTGATTTCTATGGGCCGACGGTGACCTATCGACGCAAACAAGGCGGCGGCAAAGGACAAATGATTGCGAAGGCGGTCGGGGTGCGCGGTGGTGTACATCCGTGGGTATTGGATGCGACTGCGGGACTGGGTGGCGATGCCTTTGTGCTCGCAAGTTTAGGCTGTCGGATGACTTTGCTGGAGCGTGTGCCTGCTGTGCGCGCCTTGCTGGAGGATGGTATGTCCCAAGCGCGTCGTTTTGGTCTGGCGCAAGATACAGGCTTAGTTGAGGTCTTGGATCGTATGACTTTAGTCGCAGCGGATTCACTTAATTATTTACGTGCAGTCTCCGTGGCCGAGCGACCCGATGTGGTGTATCTCGACCCCATGTTTCCTGTGCGCACCAAGAGTGCGATGGTTAAGAAAGAGATGCGTGTCTTCCATTCGTTGGTCGGGCAAGATACGGATGCAGACGGTTTGTTGACAGCGGCGTTGTCGTGCGCGCGTTATCGTGTGGTGGTGAAACGCCCACGGACTGCGCCAGCCTTAGCTGGGCCATCCCCGAGTCACGTCCTCGAGGGCAAGAGCAATCGTTATGATGTCTATTCACTCGAAAAACTCCCCGATGGCTTGAATAAGAGTGTCGCGCAGGGAAAGTTGCAGCAGACATTCTGATACGCGAGCGGCCATTTTCAATGGTGGACTCAGCTTTAGTCAGGTCGCGCCCGTTTTGCGATATGGACATTATTTCTCTGATGGCCACCTCGGACAATCGCCGCTGAGTATTTTATCAATATATTTAGCACCAATCGTATGGCCTATTGAGATTGGCTCAAATTCGTGATGGCGCTTGATTCAAGAGTTCCTATTTTATGCCCGTATGGATCCTCTCACACAATTCAGCCTCGGAGCGGCGGTTGCCGTCGCGGTTAGCTCGCGTGAGCAAGCACGATGGGCAGTTCTCATCGGTGGGGTGGCAGGGGCGCTGCCGGATCTTGATGTGCTGATACGCTCTGCTGCGGATCCGCTATTGACCTTACAATATCATCGGCATTTTTCGCATGCGCTGATTGTTGCACCACTGATTGGACTCTGTACAGCAGTGCTGTTTAAACTTCTGTTGTTTCGATCGAAGCTTTCTTTCCGGCAGTGTGGATTCTTTGCGGTGCTGGGCGCATTGACGCATGGCATGCTGGATGCCTGCACTAGTTATGGCACAATGCTGTATTGGCCGTTCAGTGACGTACGTGAGTCTTGGGATATTATTTCGGTGATCGACCCCATTTTTACGCTGCCGCTGGTACTGTTGACTTTATTTGCTTTTACTTGGCGACGTCCGCGCTTTGCGCAGGCTGCTTTGGTTTTTTGCGCTATTTATTTTGGATTCTCTAGCCTCCAGCATTTCAAGGCGACGCAGGTGGCAGAGCAACTTGCTGCACAGCGCGGTCATCAGCCCGAGCAGTATTCGATTCGTCCATCGTTTGGGAATACCATGCTGTGGCGTATGATCTATCGTTTTGAGGGGCGCTATTATGTCGATGCGGTATGGATGGGACCAGGGGCAGATTCGCAAATCTATGAAGGGCAATCAGTTGAAGTATTGACCGTCAAAGATGCTGCCGAGCTAATTGATCCTGATTCGTTAATGGGCAGAGACGTTGAGCGCTTCCGCTTTTTCTCGCAGGGTTATGTGTGTCTGCATTCCGATGATCCTCTGGTAGTGGGAGATGTTCGCTATGCGATGTGGCCAGACTCGGTGGTGCCACTGTGGGGAATTCGTATCGATCCTCTACGAGCGGATCAGCACGCTGAGATGATGTATTTTCGAGACTCGTCCAAACCCACGCGTGAGCGCTTGTGGAAGATGATTCAAGGTCGGGAAGTAGCGCGTTTGAGTGGTCCAGAATGAGTTGGGCGAATCCTAACCAGTGGCAATCAATCCGTTCGCCAGGATCATTGGAAACTTAATTAATACCGCTTTTATTTGTGACTGCTTGCTATGCTTAATAAGGCATCCGCGCTTAATCACGTTTCTGCTAGCGGAGTATGCAGTGCATGCGGCTTGCGTGAATGCGTTTCTAAGGATTAGAAGTTTTTGTGGGCAGCGTAATACTGCCTGTCCGCTTTAAATTTAGTTTAGAGCTGTTGCTGGATATCGGGGATGGGATAGGCGCGCTGGCCACTTTCTCGGCGCTCAATGTATTTATCGGGCTGAGTGTCCTGTGGTTGCTCGTCGTCTTCGAACTCATCGTCTTCGATCGGGATGAGTTCATCAAAATAGAGTGAGAGCCGTCGGGCTTCCGGTTCGAGTACTTCAAGCGGATTGGCGACGCGGCCTTTTTTTACCATTAGAAAGCGGGCGGGAGAGAATTGTTTGCGGTAGCCGACTTCGAAGTCTTTGACCCATTTATTGTTTACGCCTTCTCGACGGTTAAGTAGCACGATATCTGAGAAATGAACACAGGCGTCGAACCACGCTTTTGCGATGCTGTTTTCAGAAAGGAAGGCGCAGTGGACGACCGTGATGACTCGAGCGACCTGACAACCGTTGAGATCCGTCCACGTCTTGATTGCTTCAGCAGCATCCGCTGGATCGCAATTGCCGGGGGCGAGAAAAATGATCTTTTCTGGTGCGGCGTCGATTTGGTCGTGGTTTACTGTGGCATCGCTCAGCTTCCAATCGACGATGCTGACCGTATCGAGCGCTTCGATTTGCTCATCGAAGGCGCTTGCTGCTTCGCCTTCTGGGCGGAAGTAGAGTACCTGCTCTTTACCTTCGAGGCCTCCATCGATGAGGTCGAAAAGGACGTCACGTCGGCCGCTGTTGGGGATACCGTAAATTAGATAAACCAGTGGTGCTTGATCAGACATGAGCGATTGAGGACTGAAACTTGAGACCTGCAGGATGGAGATGGAGGGCTGAAACCTTTAGTTGTTCTATTATTTGCCTCCGAAGTCGAAGCTCTGACAGTGAGCCTGGTGACGCATCCAGTGATCGACGAGCACCAAGGCGGCCATGGATTCAACGATTGGTACGGCGCGCGGCACGACGCAAGGGTCATGGCGTCCGCGGCCCATGAGCTCGGTTTCGTTGCCATCTGTATCGACGGTGCGTTGATTTTGAATGAGTGTAGCAGTCGGCTTGAAGGCGATGCGGAAGATAAGTTCTTCGCCGTTGCTGATGCCACCTTGGACGCCACCAGAACGGTTGGTTTCGGTGCCGATTTTACCGTCTTTGTTTATAAATATGTCGTTGTGCTCCGAGCCAAGCTGCACTGAGCCGCTGAAACCGCTGCCGATCTCGAAACCCTTGGTGGCTGGAATGGAGAGCATGGCCTTGGCCAGGTCTGCTTCGAGGCGATCAAATACGGGAACGCCGAGTCCAACTGGAAGGTTGCGCACGCGGCATTCGATAATGCCGCCGACTGAGTCGCCGTCCTTACGCACGGCTTTGATGCGTTCGATCATTTTCTCCGCTGTTGCGGGGTGGGGGCAACGCACTGGGCTGGCTTCGACTTGTTCGAGTGTCGGGAATACGCTAGAGGCCGGCATTTCAATATCATGCACGCGTGTAATGTAGGCACGCACGTCGATATCTCCAGCTAGCTTGAGGATCTTCTTGGCCACTGCGCCAGCGGCGACGCGGCCGATGGTCTCGCGTGCAGAGGAACGTCCGCCACCCTCATGGTTACGGATGCCAAATTTAGCTTGATAAGTGAAGTCCGCGTGTGAAGGCCTAAATTTATCCTTCATCTCCGTGTAAGCGGAGGGGCGATGATCGCCATTGGGCACATAGATGCCGATTGGGGTGCCAAGGCTTTGGCCTTCAAAGACACCAGATACGATCGTAGCTGTGTCGCTTTCCTTGCGTGGCGTAGTGATATCGCTCTGACCTGGACGGCGACGGTCGAGTTCGAATTGAATCTCTTCGACTGTAATCGGTAGGCGTGGTGGACAACCGTCGATCACGACGCCGATGCCGCCGCCGTGGCTTTCGCCCCAAGTAGAAATACGAAAAAGTGTGCCGAAGGAATTACCCATGGTTGTCAAAAGTGGTCAGTGGAAAATACAAAATTGAAAGGTGGTTGCCGTCTATGTTAGTGACAGCAGGGTTAAAATGCAACGTGTGCTTGGCCGGAAGTCAATATTACGGCGTCATCGATATTCCGTCGGAAATTAGCTTTGCTTGAGTGGCTCAGTGCGGCATCGCTGTTGATCACGTCAGCCTCACCATCAACTATCGTTACGCGCAGAATGCACCATTGTGCCTCGCGACACTGGCAATTTCGACTAGTAAACTAAAGCAGACATATTTTCGAGTATGGGATGGAGGCTTAACTGTAACGCTTGAGGACCTGCGTGAACTCGCGGAACTGTGGATGGGCTGAGCCGCCGAGTAGGCTGTAAAAGATCGTCTCCGAGGGTAGAACGTGCGCATCCATAGAGAGGAGTTGTTTGAGGACTGGCTCGCGGTCTTCTGGGCGCCGCTCGCTGATGCAGTCGGAGAGGAGGGTGATACCAATATCGTCACCGAGTGCTTGGACGGCGGTTTGATAAACACAAACGGAAGTTTCCAGACCCATCAGCAGCAAGTGGTCAATTTGGTTGCTTTCGATCCAGCGGCCGAGCCCGTCGGCTTCCATTGCAGAGAAAGTGGTTTTGTCGAAGACGGGTGTGTTTTCCGGTAGGATTTTTTTGAGCTCTGCAGTGGTGTTGCCGAGCTTGGCAGGGAGTTGTTCAGTGACTGCAAGTGAGCAACCGAGGAGTGACGCGGCCTCGACCGCGAAACTGGTGCGCTTGAGCAGGCGTTCACGGTCTGGTATGGCATTGAGGAATGGATCCTGGAAATCAATCAAAAGGAGGCCAAGGTGTTTTGCTGGATTCGACATAATGGAGGTGAAAGTCGAACATTGAACTTACGAGGTCGAACTTTGAATGCATCAGAGTGAATTTTTTTATCTAAATAGGCATAGGAGCGTGGGCGAATTGCCCACGTTGAGACTGGTCGATACAAACTAGGACGTGTCGCCCTCACTGCCTGATCAATTATTTTGACGGCATCGAAACTGTGCTAGATTTAGCAGTTTATTCCCGTCAGGCCGAATCGGTTATAGGCCTCGATGCGCATGCATCTGGTGTGCGAAATGGAACGAATGATGTATCCTTGAGGTTACAGGCACTTAGGTGGCCGTTAGAGGCGCAGCCATGCATCTCTTTTCTGGTAATCTTTCGAGACATAAAAAAATCACAATCGCTGGTTATTATTAAACTTGATAAGATTTTAATTGAAGTCGAATTCTTACAAATAAAATAGCCAGCAAGGGCTGTCGGCAATTTGATTGCATCGCAGGCAATCAGCCGCACTGTTTTGGCTTTTATTACTACGCTCTCATGGAATGGCACTTTAAAAGCATCGCACGTAAATCTTCGCTCTCACAGCTTCCCTTTAATCCCGGGGATCGCGTTGCCTGCTTAATTTTTAAAGATGTCGAGGCTGGCGAAATGGGCCGTGCCGATGTATTGCCAAATGAAGTCGATACTTATGAACTACCAGGTGAGATTCTTGGACGCTGGGTGCGCGTAGTCAAAGATCCGGATGATGGGAGCGCGGACGTCCGCGAAACCGTTGCCTCGGCAGAAGACTTTTTTCTGTCGCTGTACGAGAATCATCAAACAGATGGGCTCGCAGAGACCGATGCGTTGAAACATTTACTGGCGCTGATGCTAGAACGTAAACGCGTGGTGCGTGCCCTCGGCAAACGGCAAACAGCAGGTACTCAACTGTATCGACATGTAAAAACCAAGCAGGAGATCGAGGTGCCCATCGTGGGAATCTCGGCCGACTTGATGCTCAAGATTCAGGATACGCTCGGTGATATTATTTTATAATTATACCCAATACTATGATTTTTCGTAAATATTTGATCTTAGCGAGTCTGTTGATGTCGCTGTTCTTTTCGGCTGGCTGCTTTAAGAGCATCAAGGGCTTTAAAAATGAAATTGAGAATATGCAAGTACCTCGCTTAATGATTGAGGCACGCGGTATCGACTACGGTAGTGGCAGTGGTAGCAAGGTCACTTTGCCGATCTCAGGCACGGCTATCAAACTCGAGCGCGAGTCAGTCGTCGGTGAATATGATATTATTAATGTCGACATGGTGAAGGTCGACATGGGCATGGCTTTGCTGATTCAGATTACTGATAAGGGCAGTCGAGAGCTTTATCGTCGCTCAGTGACACATCGCGGCAGCCGCATCGTCTTAACCTGCAATGGTCAAGCTGTCGGGGCGACACGCTTAGCTGGCACGATCGAAGATGGTCAGTTCTATACTTTTGTGGAAATCCCTGATGATGAACTGGGTCAGTTCGTTATCGATCTAAAGGCGAGCATCCAAGAGCTGCAGACGCATTATAAGTATTAATCCTGACGATCTGTTTCGTTTATGTATATAAGACTAGTTCAACCGCTGGCAATTGGTGCGGCTGTGTTGCTCTCTCAGCTGTTTCTGCATGCGGATCTGGTTTGGCCAACGCCGAATTCAGCTTTTCAAAAAGGTCAGCCGATCGAGACATTTGTTCAAGCGACTGCTTCCGGTGTGCCTGAGTCTGGTTTGTTTGGCTGCGTGCGTAATGGCGGTGGTCGCTTTCACGAGGGCTTGGATTTATTCCCTGTCGCTCGTGATCGGCGCGGCGAACCTACCGATGCGGTGTTTGCGGTTTTACCGGGACGTATTGCGCATGTGAGTAAAACTTCGGGACATAGCAGTTATGGCCGTTATATTGTCGTCGTGCATGATCAACAGGTGCCTGCCTTTCACACCCTTTACGCGCATTTGGCGAGTATCGGAGATGGCATTATCGTCGGAGCCCGGGTTGAATCTGGCGCGAAGCTCGGCATCATGGGTCGTTCGGCGTCGTATTCGATTCCTAGCACGCGCGCGCATCTGCACTTCGAAATGGGCTTTCGTCTGACGAATGATTTTCAGGAGTGGTATAATCGACAGAAGTTCGGTAGTAAAAATCGCCATGGCATGTGGAATGGGATGAACTTGGTGAGCATCAATCCGCTCAATTTCTATGAATCGATTCGGCAAGGGCAGGTGAGCAACCTGTATGAATATCTGAAGCTGATTCCGGCGATCGCGCGTATTCGGATACACACCGCTGATGTGCCTGACTTTGTCAAAGCGTATCCAGCTTTAGTTACGCGACCCTATGTAGGCCAGCAGTTGGTGGCTTGGGATATAGCATTTTCGCAGTATGGTGTGCCGAAAGAGTGGACCCCGCGTTTTGCGGAGGAAGCCATTGGCGGGCGACTAGGTGATGTCAAAATATTAGCTTATAGTCCGACGCTGTTGAAACAACAGAATTGCCGTCGTGTGTTGGATTTTGGCGGCACGAAACCAAAGATTTCCTCAGGCACACTTAGCACATTGAAGAAGTTGTTTGGGTTTAACTAAGGGATTTCGAAAAACTTTTCGGTATGATAGGGAGGAGCTGCTCGGTGAGAATCGCAGCTTCATCAGTTTAGGTGCAATGTGGACGACACTGGGGTCGTTACATTTCGCGTTGAGTGCAGTCACTAAAAAGCCCACGGAGCTTGAAGCTGGCGAGAGCTTTAAAATGGTATCCTGTAGGAGATTGTTGTAGTTACGCCTGCGCTATCCACTGTTTGTAGTTACTATTTCTAGTCGCTTCGCTTCTTTGGTCATATTCCTGACTGTTTTGATTCGCTTCGCGCTGGGTCTTGTCGGGCTGTGGCCTCGGAACTTGATCCCCGTGTTAAGTCCATAGGCATAAAAAACCCTCGGTGCTTGAAGCAACCAAGGGTTTTAAAATGGCATCCCGTAGGGGATTCGAACCCCTGTTGCCTGGATGAAAACCAGGTGTCCTAGACCGGGCTAGACGAACGGGACGTGATGCGAAGTCACGGAAGCTACGTTTCAGTGGACGACCTGCAAGACTTTTTTAAGAAATGATACATTTTTTCCAAATCTATAGAGAAACCGTTTGCCCATGGGCTTTGAGGAACTAATTAATGTACTATGAAAACTGATTCTTTGCCCTTTTTGCTGCCAGCTGAACCGCTTCTTAAGGTTGAGGGACTACCGTATCCGTTGGTCGCCTCGGGTAAGGTGCGTGATGTGTTTGATCTGGGCGATGCCTTGCTGATGGTCGCCAGCGATCGTGTATCGGCCTTCGATGTAATTATGAATGAAGGTTTAGCAGGGAAGGGCGTATTATTGACGCAGATTAGTCTCTACTGGTTCGCACGTGCGGCTGCAATTACTCCGCACCATCTAGTCGATGATCACGCGGCGCGGATTGTTCAGCTGGGGAAGGCCCACCCAGAGTTGGAGCACCGTAGTATGATCGTAAAGAAGCTTAAGCCGTTGCCAATCGAGGCAGTGGTGCGAGGTTATCTATCTGGATCAGGTTGGAAGGCTTACCAAGAGACGGCTAAGCTCTTTGAATATACATTGCCCAAAGACCTTCAGGACAGCAGCCAACTGCCGAAACCTCTGTTTACACCGACAACTAAAGTAGCGAGTGGCCATGATATGCCGATCGATTGCAGGGATGCGGGGAAGTTGATTGGCGAGGAGTTATTTCAGCGGGTACACGATTTGAGTATCGCTCTCTATCAAATGGGAGTGGAGCGGGCGCAGGCGGCCAATTTGATTCTGGCTGATACAAAGTTTGAGTTTGGTCTGGATGAAACAGGAGAACTCTACCTGATCGACGAGATTTTGACGCCAGACTCTTCGCGTTACTGGCCGCGAGAGGGCTACGCTCCAGGTGGCGCGCAACCGTCGTTTGATAAACAGTTTGTGCGCGATTACTTGGAGTCGTTGGATTGGGATAAAACACCGCCACCGCCAGCATTACCGGAGGCTGTACTTGCGGGTACTCTTCAGCGCTATATCGAAGCTTATTTAACAATTGTCGGAGACAATTGTTAAGAGTTAAGGATTGTTGTTGGTGCATGCCATCCTAATGTAATTCCTGTCACTGCAAATGCTAGTAGCGAGCGGGATCCCCCGCGTTTTTAACCAGCGAATGACTTTAACCCAATTGGGAGAAGTTTGAATCCTCCACTCGACCTTTTCCTATTTAAAATTCTTCTGCGCATGCCCATTTGGCTAATTGATATATTTGCTGCATCGGATTTAGATAGTACGTTCTGGTTCCTTGCGTGTATGACGTTGCCACTGTGGTGCTGTATGATTTTACTGCCTAATGCGCGGGTGGTACAGCTGCTGGCGCGACCTTTGCTAATTGTGCCGCTCTATTGCTCGGTACTTTTTGTATTGTTATGGAAGTGGTATCAGGCTTCGCTGTTTCCAGGTCCTATGGCAGAGCTCAGTTATTCTGCGGCACAAAGTCTGACGCGCCATCCTGCCGCATTTCTATCATTTTATTGTAACTTTCAAATTATGAATTTGGCTCTCGGCAGCATGATGTATCAGAAGAGTCTGCGCTTAGGCTTTCGCGCACCTATTGAACTACTACTTTGTTGGTTATTGGGAGCTCCTGCGTTTATACCCTTTGTAGCCCGTGTACTATTGAGGAGGCAATCGATCCGATGAAGGATTTGCGTGAATTGGCGATGACCGATATCGGTACTCGTAGTCGAGGCGATCGCCCTTGGCGCTTGGTAGTTTTGTCAGCAGTGGTGGTATTCTGCTATGTGTTGATTCGAAATTTAATGTATGTGAACGCAGGTATGTTGAGGCCCAATTTTACAGAGATCCATAAGGCCTATGATTTTAATCTGTGGGAATTGCCGATGACTTTGTTCGGCGTTGCTGTTTTTTTCGCGTTGCTGGCGGCGACCTGGCGCGTGCTGCGCAAGGGGCTCATCTTGGCTGCGCTACTGTATGCGTTTATTGCGGTCGATTTATTGGGTTTGCGCTATTATGTGACCAATGTAGAGCCAGAACGCTTGGTTGTGAAGCATGTCCGAATAGAAACGCCAAAACTTACGCAGCCAATACGGCTGCTACACATTTCAGATATTCAAGCAGGTCGTATCACCGACTATGAAGAGGAGATCTTTAAACAGATCAAAGCACTGAGCCCTGATTTAATTCTCAATACGGGCGATTTCCTTCAAGTGGTGCCGCCTGCGACGTTTGCCTCTGAATTTCCGAAGTTGTTGGCTCTGATCAAGGAGGTAAACCCGCGACTCGGCACGTATGCCGTCTATGGTGATACTGAGCGTGAACTCTACGGAATTCAAGCGGACCAGTTGGCGCCATTGCGGGTATTGTCGTCGCGATCTGCACAGCTTGATACAGGCGGGGGAACTATTAGTCTGCATGGCTTAAGTTTATACCAATCAAAGAATCAACTCTGGGCCGCACGTACAGTCGATCAATGGTTGGAGCAGAGTCAGTCGAGTGACTTTCGAATTTTATTTGGCCATGCCCCGGATTATGCTCTGAAGGTCGTGGATTTACCGATCGATCTCTGCTTGGCAGGGCATACACATGGCGGTCAAGTGCGCTTGCCGTGGTATGGATCGTTGGTGATCGATAGTGAAGTGCCCAAGGAGTGGGCCAGAGGATTTAGGCGAATTGGCATCCCTTATTTGAACGTCTCGGCTGGCGCTGGTTCAAATCGATTTGAAGGATTGCCGCCGCTTCGTTTTAATTGTCCGACAGAGATGACTTTAATTGAATTGGTGCCCTTGCGGTCGATTCGCTAAAGTTGCCTTAAAGTAAGTTGGTCGGCAACTGATCTTCGATTAAACAGTCAGTGGTGGCTGCTGCCTGCGACACACGACCCGTCACAATGCCATTTGCAATGTGATCAATGCAACCAGAGTTGAGGCGCTCATCACACAACTCTGCCTCGATGATCAGTGCAGTTAGTTCCATCAGTCGTTTCCAGTTTTCACGCGCATCGTAGTCCAAGCCAGCCGATAGGTGTTCAGAAAGTTGTTGCCATATATCTTTCCATTGCTCTGAGAAATGCTCAGTGAGTGGATTGGCTTCGGCTTTACGCCAACGAAGTATCTGGTGCGTGGCTCTATCGGCACGAATGTGGTGAGTTAACAAGCGAGCGAGTGGATGAATAATCTCTGAGGCTGGAAGATCCTCTTCAAGTTTGAGCGAGTTTACTAGCTCATCTAGCGAAGGTAGCCATTGTCGGCTCTCAGCGACTCGAAGTAAGAGTCCCTGCAGATTCCCAAAATAGCGATATATCAGGACTTTGTCGGCACCTGCTTTGTGTGCAACTGCGTTGACTCCCAACGCGCAACAACCTTCATGCGCAACCAACTCCATTACAGCATTGAGGAACTTTCCTTCGGTGTTGGCGCGAGATCGTGTGCGGGGCATTAGTTCAACATATTAGAGTTTTACTGCGGGCGGCAAGACTTGCTCTTGAGAAATCTCATTTTTATCGGGCAATATCGTCTTGTCCGATGATTTTTAGCTGATGCAGAGTGATCGTTTCAGCTGCGAGCTCGTTATCCTCGAGGCTGATTGCCAGTGCAGAGCGATTATTTGGGCGCGATACGAAAGGATAGGTGTAGTGAATGTTGATTTCCGCCTGCACGAGTGCGGTAGTGACTGTCTTGATATCTGCCTCACTGGCTAATTCAACTGCGAGGAGCTCACTTTGCACGAATGAGAATTGATGCTCGATAAGTAACTTTTGTGCTTCTTCAGGGTAGTCGACAATAATGCGAATGATTGAGCTATCTGTCGTGTCGAGAATCGAAAGAGCCATAATGTGCACTTCGTGAATAGAGAGCAAGCCGATGATTTCGTTTAGCCGGCCGACTTTGTTATCGGCGTGGATCGAAAATTGAATGACTGGGCGAAAAGCTCCTGGTCTGCGCATTACTTCTGTCGACATAGTGACATAACAATACGCATGGTGCGTTATCTTGCACGTATTTTTTAAGCCATTCGTCTCTACACTTGCTAACCGTGCACAAAAATAGCGATGATTGATTAAGCGCTAGACGGATACGATGTCGGCGGGTTCTTTGACGGCTTGTTGGGCGTCTAGCATTGCTTTGCGACGAGCTCGTACGTCAAACATCGCAGACTGTTCTTCAGCGTGATAAGAGGAGCGCACGAGTGGGCCAGATTCGCAGGCACCGAAGCCGATATTAACCGCGTATTCTTTCCACTCGGCAAATTCTTCAGGTTTCACCCAACGATCGATTGGCTGATGCTTTTTGCTGGGTTGCAAGTATTGGCCGATTGTCAAAATATCAACACCGGCTTTTTGCATATCTTGGAGAACTTGCTTGATCTCTTCTTCTTTCTCACCGATGCCGAGCATGATGCCAGATTTAGTGGTAAAGCCACGAGACTTGGCGTGTTTGAGGACCCACAGAGAGCGATCGTAACGGGCGGTCTTACGGATTGGGCGTTGTAGGCGTTCGACCGTTTCAAGGTTGTGATTGAAAATGTCGGGACAAGCATCGAGCACTAGGTCAAGGTATTCCTGCTGTCCTCGGAAGTCAGCAGTGAGTACTTCAACTGCACACTCGGGCGAGCGGTGATGGATCGCGCGGATGGTGGCGGCCCAAACCGAAGCGCCGCCATCCTTGAGGTCATCGCGTGCCACGGAGGTGATTACGGCGTGCTTCAAATTCATTTTGGCAATTGATTCGGCGACTCGAGCAGGCTCGCCGAGATCAAGCTCAGTCGGACGACCTGTGTTAATCGCACAAAAGGTACACGAACGCGTACAGATGTTGCCGAGGATCATGACAGTTGCGGTACCGCGCGACCAACATTCGCCCATGTTTGGGCACTGTGCGCTTTTACAAACTGTGTGCAGGTCGTTGGTATCAACGATCTCGCGCACTGCTTTGTACTCGACGCTAGTGGGCAGCTTCGCTCGGAGCCATTCTGGTTTACGATTGTTCATTAGTTGCGGCAGTGTTCCGAAAAACGTACTTAAATTCAACTGCTAAACGTGCTTGTACATCATCTAGGTCTATTGTCTCGCCGAGTTCAGCTTGCATCGAGGTGACGGTGCCGTCGGTAATGCCACAGGGCACGATGCCAGCAAAATGGCTCATGTCGGGATTCACGTTGAGCGCGAAGCCGTGGTAAGTCACCCAGCTACGCACAGCCACGCCAATTGCGCAGATTTTACGCGCGTCGAGCCAGATGCCGGTCAGGCCCTCACGTCGAGCAGTCTTTAATCCAAAGGTGGCGAGGGTGCGGATGACAACTTCTTCGAGGTCGCGCAGGAAGGCGTGTAGGTCACGCCGGGCTTGAAGAGATATAATTGGGTAGCCGACGATTTGGCCGGGGCCGTGGTAAGTAATGTCGCCGCCACGGTTGCTGTGAATCACTTGAACGCCCTTTGCTTTAAGTTGTGCTTCGTTCCAGATCAGGTGTTGTTGGGCACCTTTACGCATGCCAATCGTAAACACGGAATCGTGCTCGGTAAATACCAGTGTGTCAGGGACCTCGTTAATTCGCCTAAGGCTGACTAGGGCTTTTTGGCGTTCCAGTGCCGCTTGATAATCGGTGCGTCCCCAGTCGATGGTCTCGAGCACTGGGTTTGACTTGGAGGCATCTAATGGCATGAGACTTAGAAATTTCTCTACTTACTGGCTTAAGCTAAAGCACCCTGAGCCATGGCCCTATTTTGCCTCGGCGGGTTGAAGCTGGCTGGCTTTGATGGTGCGTTGCCAAAGTTCTGCGCCTGCCATGCTCATGACACGAATGTTGATGGCGCGGTCTTCTTCGGGCCCGGTGAAGTCGAGTAGGGCAAAGTGGCGTTCGAAGCTGCTAGTGCCAGGCATCCGGAAAAAGTTTAGTTCGTCCTG
This sequence comes from Opitutia bacterium, assembly GCA_029252625.1. Lineage (GTDB taxonomy): Bacteria > Verrucomicrobiota > Verrucomicrobiia > Opitutales > Coraliomargaritaceae > Lentimonas. The sequence continues at coordinate 16,029 of JAQXBA010000053.1, forward strand.
ATTGGCTTTCGAGTTGGCTGTGAGCGGTCCGAGCGTAAGGTCGAATAGATTGTAGCTGTTGGCATGCACGAGTCGGGTGAGCTCGCCATAATATTTACCGCCGCTGATGAAAAAGAGCCCAGCGATACGCTCGTTGCGCAGCATTTGCAGGAGTTCCCCGTGTTCGCGTTCGGCGTAGCTGAGATTATTGCGATTGTCCGCAGGGTTGAGAATTGGTGCGCCGGCGATGATAATCTTGAAGGTCGCGCTGCTGTTGATAATTTCCTGCCGAAGCCATTCGATCTGCGCTTTCCCGAGTATTTGTGGGAGGCGGTCGCTGGTGGGTGCATCGTCGCGATAGCTACGAGTATCGAGCATGAAGAAGTCGACGTCGGAGCGGCGGAAGCGCGTAGTGATACCGTTCAAACTGGCGACTTCGACGGGCTTGGGCCAAAAGGCGTTGAAGCTGTCTTCGACCTGTTGGCGGTAAGAGTAAAACTTTCCAGCGTTCATGGTGCCGTAGTCAGCACTGCTCCAAGTGGCATAGTGTGGAATGCGAGCGAGCAGAGGTTGAAGTTCGGAGACGCTGCGTGCTTTAGTATATCGTTTGAGTGTGCCGCTCTGAGAGGCCCAGTCGCTGTCACGAAGGTGGGCGGTGTTGCCAGTCCAGATCATGAGTTCTGGCTTTTCGCTTAGAATGCTGGAGAAAATCCCATAGCCCCCGCCGAGAATTTTATAGGGCGGCTCGAAGCCATCTTCGGTAACATAGTGTGCGCCGCCGACGGCGATACGCAGATCGGCCGCCGGGGTGCGGCCAAGATAGTTGCTTGGCGTATTTAAGGTATGTTGCTCTTCGGCGAGCTTGCCGTCGAGCTCGATGCGGTAGTTATATTTTTTGCCAGGCTCGACTGCATTGAGTGTGAAAGTCGCTGTGTTATTGAGGGCATTGCTTGTTTGGATGACATCGCTCCAGCGCAGTGCATTGGATTGCCCTTGCTCGGCGTAGGCGACGCGGACTTGGGTGGGGCTATCGGTTTGCAACCAGATGGTGGCTTCGCGCATGTCAATATGGCCGAGCATGGGGCCAGCGACGATGTTGGCTCGCAAGTGAGGACTCGCAGTGATGCAGCTTAGAAAAAGCAGTGCGGTGAGGTGTCGGGGTGTTGGAAACATTAGAACTTCTAAGAGACCTTAATTTTCGAGTGACGTGAAAAATGCACGGTGTTGACCATGCGATCGACGAATGCGGGACGTTGCATGGAGCTGTCGGCAGTTGCGTCGAGTATGCTGGAGAGTAATTGCTCTCGTCCGTCTTGGTTGAGTGTATAGCGCATACGTACTTCGACGAGTTCGGAACGGAGCTCTAGCCAGTGGGCTTTGATCTCCTTGACGCGAGGATAGACGCTGCTGCGTTTGCAAAGCGATTTGTTGGCGCGGATATTTGGGCTGGTGTCGAGTTTGGCGCTGATGGCTTCGAGGCAATCGCGCTCTTCGTGTGCAAGTGACTCCCAACTAATACTGCAAAGTTCGCAACGTGCTTCGGAAAGCAGGCGATGTAGGGCTGCTTGCTTGATGCGCATTACGAGTGCGATCCAGCGGGTTGGCCAGTTACCAAATGCATTGGCGAGAGATGCGAAGCGGGACTGTGGGCTTAGTCTGCGCAACTTGTTGACCAGCGCTTCTGTTGAGGTGGTGAAGTCTTGGTCGGAAGTACTTTCGATTAAAGCTTGGGCAAGCATAAACTCGAAGTCGGAGAGCCGCTCAGCGTAGGGCAGGTTTTGCCACAGCTCATTAAATAGCTGCGTGACGCGTGCTATGCGCAGCTCAGTCGGTTCCGCAAAGGAGCAGCCGAAAAATATTTGCGTCAGATCGATGTAGTTGGAAGCTAACGCTAAATATTGCTCTCGATCCCCGCGTTTAGCCGCTTTAAGTTGAGAACGTGCAGCCTTGCGAGCAGGATCTGACCGCTTGAGCCAACCATAGAAACGGCGTATGTTACTCATAACTCTTACGGAATTAAGGGTTAGTCTTGGTCTCCGCGAGGACGACGCTGGCACTCGATACGGCAATCGCTCATCACACGGATCCACATCTCTCGCAGATCAAATATTCGGATTTGGTTTTCCTGGCGAAAGCTGGCGAGGAATTCTGGGTCCGGATGCGTCACTTGGTCGTGTAGAGCTAAAGTTTGGTTCAGTGCACTCAAGCTATTCTTGAGATGGCAAATTGTCAGGCCGAAATCACCAAGATCGATGGCCTGAATGGATAATAAAACGTTCATTTCTGCCTGATGTAAACTGTTGGCGTAGTTCCAACAGAGCTGCGGCGAAAGATAATTCTGGCTGTGCGCCATGTAGTTTTGCCAGCTTTCGTGCAGATAGCGGTACAGAGCACGGGTCACCACGATTACAGGGTGGCGATGCAGGGTGTACGGGGCATTGTCGATGGCATCAAAACGCGCCTCGGCTTCTTCTGCGGATTCTGGTGTGTTAAATTCGTCGGTCAGAGAGATATCTTCGGCATCCCAGCCCATCTGCACGGCCACTTCATCGAGATGGTTGGCCTTGTGCTTAAGCGTGTTGTAGATCGAAAGAAACTTGGCGGTATCTTGGTCGGAACCTTTTAGATACTTTCGCCATTGGTATTCATTCCAATAGGGTTCGCTGGGTGTTTCGTCCCAGTTGCCGTCGGAATGCTCAAAATTTGGATCGCTCATAGTTTTCGGACCAAGTCCGATATCGCTGAATCTGTATCTCTGATTTCAAAAATCAACTCCCTTTTCAGTTTGAACTGATTTTGCTTTAATTAAATTGAGAAGGTAGACATACATTTCAAAGTACAAAGCATCCGATGTGCCAATTCTGAACGTTTTCCACGATTTTCTAAGTATGACTTCAAGTATTTTTCGTATCAACTGTTGGTTCGAAGGCCACGTCCAAGGGGTTGGTTTTCGCTACCAGACTATGAACGTGGCGAAAGGCTTCGAGGTGGCTGGAACGGTGCAAAATCTCACTGATGGGCGTGTGCATCTCTGTGCCGAGGGCGAGGAGTCTGAAGTTCAGGCCTTTCAAAAAGCGGTGGCGGAAGAGTTGAAAAGCTACATCCGCCAGTCTGAGATCAAAACCGACAGCGGTCCCCGCACCTGCCAAAGTTTTCGCATTTTACAATAATATGAGTCATCCCGCGATTAGCATTAAGAGCCTGACTAAGGATTTCTCGGTTGGCATGCGTGGCATGAAGCTCCGCGCGGTCGACGATTTGAATCTCGAAGTTGGCGATAACGAAATTTTCGGCCTGATCGGGCCAAATGGCTCTGGTAAGAGCACCACGATCAAGGTTGTCCTGGGTCTGCTGGATGCCTCAGTCGGTGAGTGCCAGATCTATGGCAAGCCCAGCCACACGGTGGCCGCTCGGCATAGCGTCGGCTTTCTTCCCGAAGCGCCGTATTTTTACCGCTATTTGTCTGGCCGCGAGCTGGTACGCTTTTACGCACGGATTTGTGGCGTTACGCGTAGCAAAATCGCCAAACAAGTGGACGAGGTGATCTCGTTGGTCGGTATGACCGAGGCTGCACATCGCCGTGTCGGCACCTATTCGAAGGGGATGTTGCAACGCATCGGATTGGCGCAAGCACTGGTGCATGATCCACGGTTGGTAATTCTCGATGAGCCGACGGCTGGCGTTGATCCACTTGGTTCGGCAGCGATTGCGGAGATTATCCGCGAGCTGAAACGGCGCGGTAAGACAGTGCTGCTTTGCTCGCACTTACTAGCGCAAATTGAAGGGCTGTGCGACCGTGTGGCGATTCTTCATCGTGGCAAGTTGGTCCGTGAAGGCCGCGTCGACGATTTAGTACAGGAAAAAGATGTGCAGGCGCTGATGGTTGAAGGTCTGAGCGCTGATGGGCTTAAAGCTGTTGAGAAGACGATTGCTGAGCAGGGCGGGCAGCTTTGTCGAGTGGAGAAGCCGCGATTGAGTTTGGATTCGCTCTTTTTACAAGAAGTCGAACAACGCGAGGTCGCGCGCCGCACCGATTTACAGTCTGAAGGAGGTGCTCAATGAGCGGATTAATAGATTCTATTTCTCGTGTGCGACTGATCGCCGGCAATACCTTTCTCGAGGCGGTGCGGCAAAAGTTTTTCAACTCCTTGCTGCTGATTTCGGTGGCGCTGGTGACGAGTTCGACCTTCTTTCAACAGTTCGACTTTGGCTCGGGCGAGCTCAAGTTCGTCACCGACTTCGGCTTTGGCGCACTGTTCTTTTTTGGCTCGATCCTGTCGATTGCCGCCACGACTCAGCTGTTTTTTAGCGAGATAGAGAATCGCACGGCGCTGACGATGTTGGCTAAGCCAACTTATAAACTGGAGTTTCTCGCGGGTAAATTCCTTGGCGCGCATCTGCTGATGCTGGTCTTTACGAGCGTCATTATTCTGGTGCTGAGTGGTATCCTTTATTGGCGTGAGACGATCTTGATGGCGCGGCTCGGTGAGGAGTTCGTCGATGGGCGTTTGATACGCTATGGCGATTTATTGATCTTTGGCCTGCTGCAGTGGATGAAGTTCGGCGTCTTGAGCTCGATTGCTCTGTTTATTGCGAGCTTCTCCAATACGAATCTTTACACTGTAGTGGTGTCGTTCTTCATGCTGATTATTTGCCAACTGCAATATATCGCGCGCGATGCGTACTCGTCGATGGAGGCAGGCATCGGCGCGTGGTCAGTGCGTGTGCTCGGCTTGATCTTTCCGAATTTTCAATTATTCAATGTCGGCGATCAGATGGTGTTTGCTTCTAGCTCTCCGCTGCCTACCAGCACCGTGCTGCAGATTATCGGTTACGGGCTGATTTATACCGTCGCATTCATCTTGCTCGCGCAGGTGAACTTCAAAAAGCGCGAGATTTAAGCGATGTCTGTTCGTAGCGGTCTTAAGCATTCATTATTCCTACGTGTGCGCGGTGTTTGCACCGTGTTGTTAGTTTTGATCTTGTTGGGCGCAGCCACGCGACCGATCGAAGCACCGGCATGGCAGGTCGTGAGTGCGCGGCAGCCCGAGATGAATCTGCAAGCGATTGAAGGTGCGCTCGGGCAGGGACTCGTCATCGGTGTGCTCGGAGGCTTCCGTGCGGTGATGGCGGATTTTTTATGGATCCGTACCAACGCTATTTGGGAGCGACGTGATCGGGTGAAGCTCGATGCGATGGTACGGCTCGTTACAACGCTCGATCCGCGGGCAGATTTTTTCTGGATTAATGGCGCGCGCATGATCGCTTACGATGTGCCGAATTGGCGGATTCAAGAAGAGGGTGGCTATACGGATGTGCCAGAGAACCGTCAGCGGGCGCTGGATCGTGAGCAAGCTGAGCAAGCCTTTGCAATGCTGGCACGTGCTCGCGAGTTTCACCCGAATAAAGCAAAGCTCTATTTGGAAGTCGGCCAAATTTACATGAATCGCTTGAAGGATAGTGCGAGTGCAGCTAAGTGGTTTCTTCTCGCCTCACAGCAGGCCGACGCGCCGTATTTCGCAGCTCGTATCTACGGCGAACTGCTACGTCGCGAGGGCAAGAATAGTGAGGCGTATGACTTTCTTAAACAATTGCACATCGACTTGCCGGATGATCCCTATGCACAAAAGCCAATTATCTACGACCGTATTCGTGAATTGGAGCAGGAATTGAAGATTCCTAAGTGGCAGTGCTTTCAGCCAAAAGCGGCAGTTGATACTTTACCAGTGGAGGCGAGCTTGGAAGAAAAGGTTCGGATGTTGGAAAAGGCGCATTGCCACGACCACGGTCACGCGCACTAGTCACACGCTTACAATTGAAGTTATAGAGCAGTAGAGTCGGAAGTTTGAGGCACGAGTGCTCGATATTATATTCTATCAACAATGTTAGCCTAGGCTGAATCATCAGCCAGTAGTATATCGTCGGCACTAACAGCTACTGTGATCTCGTTGCCGAGAAACTCGAGTAGCACTTGTATACGGTTGGTCGCGGAAAGTTGTGCGAGCACTTTGCCGTTGAGGCCTTGCAGGGAGCCAGATGAAAATTTAACCTGTGCGCCTGGCACAATGCTGAGATCAGGTGCTTCAATGATGCCTTCGGGTAGACTGGCGCGAAGATCTTCGATCAGCTGATCGGGTAGCGCGCGGCGCTCGCCTTGTTGGACGAGTTGACTGACACCCTGTGTGTGAATTACGCGGCGATAGTTATCACGCAGCGAAAACTTGGCGAAGATATAACCCGGAAACATTGCCTCCACAAAGCGTTTTTTGCCAGTCCGAGTTTTCTTGATTTGACTAATGCGCGGACAAAAAACCTCAACGGATTCGATTTTTGCGAGAATCGCGGCGGCAATATGCTCACGCTTGGTTTGCGTACGTAAGCAAAACCAGTCGAGAGGAGCGGCGGGAAGAGAGCTATCTGGCGGAGTCGGCATAGAATCTGCAGCAGCCTTACTGCGACGCTTTGGAGGAATTATGACAACGGTAAATATTGGGTTTGTAGTAAGTTTTTATTCGTTATTTTTTAACGATGACTGTGGTCCGGTCGCAACCCCATTTACACGAATCTGACAGTGGATTTAAAAACACTATTTGCGCTTATTCGTTTTGACTAAATATCTGGATATAACTGAAGACTGCAGTGCAGCTGATCTTCCAGCTGAACTAGGCTTACTAGTTATCTACCGACTTCGCTAGCGATGCCCGTAAGAGTGCCATGATTTGGCTGTTTCTAATTGCTCGCGTTCTTTCTCATTTAAGTCGCTATTGTCTAGGTAGTTGGTGAAACTTTTCGGGTCGTCTTTTTTCCAATTGGCGGAGACTTGTTGCATCATCCTCTTGCGCATGCTTGCATTGGTAATCGACTCCGCCCAGCTCATTGCGCTGGCTGGGTCTTCTTGGGCCGCACGATAGGTGTAGGTGGCGACGGCACGGTCCAATTCTGGTGAGGCCGGTAGGGAGTTGAGCCACTCGGAGGAGGCCGTCAGGTCGTAGCGGGTCCATGCGCGTGTAATCGCAGTGGTCGCTTGCCGGTAGGCAGGATCCTCTACGGATAGGTGACTCAACCATGCGGCAGCGGCGGCGGGATCGCTCTCGGCCCATTCACCGATTAAGGCGGTCTTCATGCCGGCGCTGGCATCGCTGCCGAGTCCCTGCACATAGGCAGCAGCACTCTCAGGGTCAAATTCGGCCCACTCGTCAACCAATTCGCGTTGTAAATTGTCTTTACTGGGACCATCGACCATCAGAGCGATCGTGGCGTTAGCTGCTTCGAGCCCGCCGCCGCGAATCTGTGTTTCAATGACTTCACCCAGTAGGTGGTTTTTTATGCGTAACTCCGAGGTGGTGTCTTCATTCAAGGCAATTGCATACTTAAATGCGCCTCTAGGGTTGGTCTCAGCAAAACCTTGGATGATAGCTTCCAACTGTGAGTTGCGAAGGTTGAACGGTACATTCGTTAAACTGGTGTCGGCCCAGGCTAATGCCGCCATCGGCTCATTGCTCGCCCATACTTTTAAGATGTTGTTGCGTGCGCGCTCGGCGTCGCGCAGCGAAGCGATGCTTTCAGTAAACTCAAGTGCTTCCAATGGATCCGACGCGGCCAGTTGCTCCAATAGCTGGTTAATCGTCACTAATCTGCCAGGATCTGAGATTGGTACTGCAAAGGCCGCGTCGAGCAACTGCAGTGTCATTTCCCTGCTCTGAGTGCTCAGCTGCTCAAGCGTAGCTGCCGTTTTCTCTGCGGACGCAGAGGCACGTACTGTATCCGACTGAGCCGAGGCGCTAGGCTTGGCATCTTCTATTTGAGAGGCATCCGACACCTTAGTTGCTGTTTGTTCGCTTCGTAGTTCCGTTGATGAGAGCGCACGGCCGAGAAAAAAGGCGATGGCGATGCTGGCAAACCAGACTCCTAGGATGAGGAAAAATGACGAGTGTTTCATAATAATGGCAGTCGTTAAATATAGGACGAGGAACCAGCTACTTTATTTAAATGGGCGTTAATTGGGGAAAATTCAAACTGTGTTGTTTTTTGCCATTCTTATGGCCTATGAGCAAATCCAAATCAGATCATCTTCTGCCACCGCCTCAAATAGTTCAATTATTTCTGTATTGAGCATTTCGACGCAACCGCCGCTAAAGCGCTGACCGATCCGGTCCTCATGGTTGGTGCCGTGGATGTAAATGTAGCGCGCGTAGCTGTCGCAGTCATCGCCACTATTTTTGCCTGCTTCTAAGCCGCGCAGGCGAATGATACGTGAAGTGATCAAGTTGCGCAGTTGTTCGTCCTCGGAGAATTCTGAAAAAATCTGCCCTGTCGGCACGCGGCCCTTAAACACCATGCCGAGTGGTTCGCCAGCGCCGATCTTGTCAACCATCGTGTGCAGCCCGAGCGGTGTGCCATAGGAATCCGCCTTGCAGGAGGGCGGATTCTTCGAGGTCGAGACCGAAAAAATGCGCTGCAGTGCACCGTCGTAGAGGAGCGCAAGCTCCTGTCGTTCAATCGAAACGATTACTTGTCGACGTGTCGGCGTGATTGACAAGGCCTCGCAGCTTTGTTTTACACGCCCGTTTTCCTTTATAAAATCAAATGGCATACAAAGTAGGCATCCTCGGAGCGACTGGCGCAGTCGGTCAAGAAATCATTCGTCTTCTCCACGAGCGTGAATTCCCCATTGCGGAACTTCACTTGCTCGCATCTGCACGTTCTGCAGGGAAGACCCAGTCGTATGGCGACCAGTCCTGGATCATTGAAGAGGCGACTCCAGAGAGCTTCGACGGGCTCGATATCGCCATTTTCAGCGCTGGCGGCGAACAGACGTTGCTGTTCGCAAAAGAAGCAGTGAAGCGCGGGTGCATCGTCGTGGATAACAGCTCGGCCTTCCGCATGGATCCGAATGTGCCGCTCGTCATTCCAGAGATTAATCCCGATGCGGTGGACAACCACCAAGGTATTCTAGCAAATCCGAATTGCTCAACAGCTATCTCCCTCATGGGCCTGTATCCGCTGCACAAGGCATTTGGACTTAAGTCCTTCATCGCATCGACTTATCAAGCAGTCTCTGGTAGTGGTGCTGGTGGTCTGATCGAACTCGACAAGCAAGCTCACGCGTGGGCCAAGGACGAGCCACTAATTAAAGACGTCTATCCACACCAGATCGCGTTTAATCTCCTCCCACATGTGGACGCCTTCCTTGAAGATGGCTACACCAAGGAAGAAATGAAGATGCTCAACGAGGGTAAAAAGATCCTAGGGCTCGACAATCTACGCTGCACTTGCACTTGCGTGCGTGTGCCGGTCTTCCGTGCCCACTCGATCTCCATCAGTGCGGAGTTTGAGCGACCTGTTAGTGTGGAAGGAGCCAAAGCCGCGATCGAAGCCTTTGATGGAGCTGACCTCGTCGACAATCCAGCTAAGCTCGAATACCCGATGCCGATCAACTACTCCGAGGTCGTCCCTTGTGGCGTCGGCCGCATCCGTAAGGACAGCGTGTTCGAAAACGGCCTCGCACTGTGGGTCACTGGTGATCAGCTCTGGAAGGGTGCAGCGCTCAATGCGATTCAGATCGCCGAGCTGCTCCACGCAAAGGGTAAGATCGGGTAGTTCGCATTCGTATTATTTTCTAAAAAACGGGTTCTTCACAGATTCCGGACAAAATCCGCCATCGAGGGCGCTGAGGATCTCGATGTCGGCGTCTGCGCTGCGGCCAGTTTTTCAAAGTACACACCGTCGTGAGTGACCGTTTATAAATAAAGGAGGGAAGGGCCACTCACAATCACTCAAGCAATAGCAAGCTGAGTTTGTTAAGTCTTGCATCACAGCTAAGCGGGCACGCTAGTCGATTTTATTTAACTGCCATGTGTGTTGAGTGGGCTGATTCATGAGCCACATTTCGCGCATCCAGTTGAGTTCTTGCTGTTTATACTCGGCCTCTCTTGGTGCCGCTTCAAGGAAAGTTTCGACCTGTTGCTTTAAAAAGCCATACCAGGGTCTACCGTGTGACTTATCTAGGTGTTTAGCCAGTGCGGTGGTGAGTTTGGCATGATCCTTCTCGGGGACAGGTGGCTTGATTTTTTTGACCATGCTGTGGCGCACTAGGGCGATCGTGCGCAGTTGACTGGTCGCTTTGAGTTGCTGGTCTTGTAGTGCTTTGACTTTGAGTGATTGCTGGTATTGCGGAGTGGCACTATTGGCACTGAGGTTGATACCTACTTTTAGTTCTTCTGATGAGTATCGACCGACCATAATACTATCGATGCTTAATGCGTAATCGCCCGGCGCTAGATTGTCGACTGCGAGCACTTGGCGATTTAAGTCGTTTTGAAAGGGTACCCATTCCAGTGCTTTTACTTGCGCCTGACTTAATGGGAAGGGCAGGGCATTCTCTGTCGCAGTGAAGCACACCGATTCTGGTGTGGCTGTGAGGCTGCCGTTGAGCTCGCAATTGATTAGCTGCAGGACTTTTCCGTCAGTCGCAGCGTCGATTTGAATCGCGGACACATATTGCGGCATATTTTGTGATTTAAGAAAATGATAAGCCATGACTAGATGTCCGGGGAGGCCAGGATGAACACGGTCTTGACCCACTATTGTGGCACTAGGGTCAATTGCTTGTAAGCTGTGATTGATGACTCCCATTGGTGTATGGAAGTCGATGACATCAGCCTTGTATTTGGAAGCGAGTGAATCGATGTAATGTGAAAATTGGCCGAGTTGATCATTTTTACCGTTGAGGTTTTCCTGGTCGAGTTCCGCTGTCTGATCGTAGATCGATGGTTTTATAAAAATGATGCGGCAGTCGATCGCATTTAAGGACGCGGCCAGTTGCTCCATTGCCTTGGTATAGCTATCATACGAATTCGCCTGTCCGCTGATTTTAGCGTGCAACGGACGTGCAGCTTCAAAGACGTATCCCGCTGCATCGTTCATACCCAGCATTATGGTCGCCGCAGTCGGGCGGTGTGGCACGATGTCGTCTTCAAAGCGAAGCGTAGTGCCTGGCGCGGTGTCACCAGAAATGCCACAATTGTAAGCAGTAAATGGTTGGTCGGGAAAACGTGTCGCGTAAAAAAGATAAACGTCGGCGTGGTAACGACCGCCATGAGTGATCGAGTCGCCGATGAACGCGACTCGGTCATGCTTTTTAAATGCAGGTACACCCCCTGCCGATGCAGCGGTGAGACCACTTAGGAGCACGTAGGAGAGTATTCGATAAATTCGGAAGATACAGGTCATTGTTGACAAGGGTTTACACGTGTATTGTTATTGCGTCAAGTGGCCAGTGTATTGTCGTTTGCCAAAGCTATTTGGGAACTGGTAAAATTCCCTTTCTGTGACCTCATTATGAAAATTCGCCTTTTTATTTATTTAACGTGTTTGCTGTCCCGCTTGGTTTACGCCGCGCCAGATCAGCCGAATATTGTCTTTATTATGGCCGATGACTTTGGTCCGGGTGACATTAGCCGACAGCACGTAGAACGCACGGGGCAAGCCGCATTGGCAGCGACGCCGACATTGGATGCATTGGCCAACGAAGGTCTATGGTTTAGCGATGCGCATTCGCCGACATCGTTGTGCTCGCCTTCGCGCTATGCCGTGATGACTGGCAACTATAACTATCGCTCCTACGCCCCCTGGGGCGTTTGGGGCACCTTCAGGCCAAGTGCAATTGCGGCAGAAGATGCCACACTTGGGAGTGTGGCCCAAACTGCGGGTTACAACACAGGTTTTATCGGCAAATGGCATTTGGGCGGAGACTTTTATCACAAAGGCACTAGCAAGGTGTTTCGCGGCAATGATCGAGGTGGGCAGCCCTTGGATGTGGACATGTCAAAATGGATTGCCGCTAGCCCGAAAGACTGGGGATTTGATTATGATTACACGCTACCGACGGGAGTCCAGGGGCCGATCTACCTGGCTCTAGAGAACAACGTTTGGGCGCCTTTCAATGAACAGTCAGAGCTGATACATTACGATAAAACCACCGCGAAAAACCTTAACTTCATTTCAGACAAAGGGCCAGGGCCGGGAGATTCGGAATGGGATACTGCCGAGATCAATAAGATTTTAGCTAATAAAGCGACCGGCTTTATTGAGCGCAGTGCGGCCGCAAAGCGCCCATTTTTCTTGTGTTATTGGTCGCCAGCGGTCCACTTGCCGCATATCCCACCAGCTGAGCTGAGTGGCGAGAAGATGCGTGATACCACTCCCTCGCATCATACCGATATGAACCGCGTATTCGATTGGGAAGTCGAACAAATCGTAAAGGCGTTGAAAGCTGCTGACGTGTATCAAGATACGATCATTATTGTAAGCTCTGATAATGGTGGCTTGTGGGATCCTGTCGCAGAAAAAGCGGGTCATTTGTCGAACGGTGGTGTGCGTGGCACGAAAAACCATCCTTGGGAAGGCGGGCACCTCGTGCCACTTATTGTGACTTGGCCAGACGTGATCGCGCCCAACACGCGCAGTGACGCACTGATCAATGGCACTGACATAATCGCGACGCTGGCAGAAATTGTCGGTACTCGCTTGCTGGGCTCACAGGCAAAAGATTCCCACAGCTTCTTGCCGCTGCTCAAGGGCGACGGCACTTTTCAAGTGCGTGACGAGGTGCTGCTGCAGGCTGGCGCGCAATGTGAGCTAATGTTTCGTCAGGGCGATTGGAAATTGGTGATGCAGTCTGACTGGCAGCTCAGTAAAATGGAGCCGATTGCACTGTTTAATCTGGCTGACAATCCGCTGGAGAAGGCAGCTAAGAATTTGATTCACAACCCGGAGTATGCGCCAAAACTAAAAGCCATGCATGCACGCTACCTTAGTGTGCGCAATAATCCAGATCGTACGGTACCGCTTCCGTAGTTTAGAGGATTGAATTGAGTGCCCCTAAGATCGTTGGGCTGATTCATATTCTTTGAATCTAACAGAATGAAGAAATTAACACACATTCGCAGAGCCACATTCAGCGCCGCCAGCTTAATATTTTCATGGGTAATAGCTGTAAGTCACGTACATGCCACAGCGGATACACGTCCTAATTTATTAATCATCCTGGCGGACGACTTAGGCTATGCAGATACCGGCTTCACGGGCTCTAAGGTGGTGCAGACACCTAACTTGGATCGTCTAGCTGCGAATGGAGTGGTTTTAAAAAATGGCTATGTGACACATCCTTATTGTGGACCGTCTCGTTCAGGGCTCATTACTGGGCGCTATCAAGCACGATTTGGCAATGAAACCAATTACACTTATTCACCCTATGATTTGCATCAAGGATTACCGTTGCCGGAGAAGACCTTTGCGGAGCGTTTAAAGCCGGCAGGGTATCGCACCGGGGTCATTGGTAAATGGCACCTTGGCGCCTCTTTTCCTTTCCAGCCCAATCAACGCGGCTTCGATCACTTTTACGGCTTTCTCTCTGGTGGTCATTCGTATTGGCCGGATAGTGTGACGACGCAGCTCGATTTATACAGCCCGGATGGCACGATCAACTACAGCGTCAATGAAGGTGGCAAGCTACCGCTGAGTCGTAACGACCAAGTAGGCGCGTTCGAAGAATACTTAACCACTGCACTGAGTCGGGATGCGGCTGCATTCATCAAACAGGGCAGCGAACCCTTCCTACTCTATCTCGCCTATAATGCACCGCACTCGCCACTGGAAGCGCCCAATGAGCTGATTCAGAAATACCGCCACGTCGAGCCTTGGACCCGCCGTGTGTATCTCGCGATGATTGACTCGATGGACCAAGGCATCGGCATGGTACTCGAGGCGCTGGAAGAATCAGGGAAGTTAGACAATACCCTTATTTTCTTCCTCTCCGACAACGGTGGTGTAGCCCCCAAAGCGGGCTACCTTAATGAGGACTGGGCGGACAACGGGCCACTACGCAAAGGCAAGGGGAGCCTGTTTGAAGGCGGCTGTCGCGTCCCTTACCTAATGCACTGGCCCAAGGGTTTGCCTCGCGGTAAAGTCTATGAGTTCCCCGTCTCATCACTCGATATTGCAGCGACTGCTGTGGCGCTTGGCGAAGGTGACACGAGTGGTCATTCCTTAGATGGCGTGAACCTAATTCCTTTTTTGGATGGTAGACGTGCCGATGCGCCACATGCCGCGCTTTTTTGGCGTATACGCGATGGAACAGGTTGGGCGGTTCGCACTCCAACTGCGAAAATGCTCAAGGAGGGCTATTCTAGTCGCCCACCTGAATTATACGATATGCTCAGCGATCCTTATGAATCGGATAATATGATCGATGCTCGACCGGAACTTCGACAGCAACTGGCCCAATTGTGGAATGCTTGGAACTCGAAGAATCAGAGCAATCTATTCTTACAGTCGAATGAGTATCAAAAGAAACGCCTGCAATTGTATCGCCAACTGGATGAGCAACTCAAAGCAGAAGCGCTGAAGCGGTCTTCGCTGGTGATTGAGTAATTAGTACCAAGCGAAGCAGTGAAAGCCTGCACCCATTACGACTAGCCAGACACACCACGGCGGCGTTCAAGTTCTTCGCGGATTTCCATCATCTTGTCCCGAGTCAGCGGGTAGTGCCTTAAGAGGAGCAGGCAAATCAGTAGAGCAAATATTTGCGGTAGTGTATACAGGAGGCGCATGCGCTCCATGGTACCCGGGGTTTGCTGCTGCATCACTGCCTGACGCTCAAGATTGTCCGTGTACATACCGAGCGATATGGGCTCTTCGCCTTCGGCTAGATATTTGTCGCTCTCGGAAAGTTGGTTGTATTCGATTTCGGACTGAATTGCGATGGCGGCTTTGGTTTCCTCAGGCAGTTTACTGTCAAATTGAATTACAAACTGCAGCGCGAACCCGGAGATGGCGATGGCCAAGGTCATGGCGATTTTGTTGCACCAATTGGTAATCGCCGCAATCAAGCCCTCGCTACGCGAGCCAGTGTTGTATTCGTCCCAATCGCAGACGTCGGCGCGCATGGAGAGGATTAATACCCAGAAGCCACATTCGCCAATAGCGACGAGTGGTTTCATCGTAAGCGAAAGCCATGGACGACCCGGAATGGTGGTGAAATAGATGCCGACGAAAGCGATGATGAGAATGCTGACCGAAGCCATCATGATCACATGTTTGTCGATTTTTTCGGTGATTTTGCTAATGGTCGCGGCTGCAGCGATGGCAAAGAACAGACGCAGCGTGCCGTCGAATCCGCCGAGGCTAGCCCCCTTGAGCATATCGCCTTCATAGATGTAGTAGACATTGACAAAATAGGCGAGATTCGCCGTCGCCATAATCGCGAATAAGTAGGTGCAAATTACCCCAATCACAATTAGCAGCGGTTTGTTGCGAAGGATTGCCCGCAGCGCGTCTTTGAAGCTGCCAGCACCTTCCTTGGCGGCAATTTTTTGGTAGCGCTCCACATTAAACAGTGCGGGTAGAATGCCTGCTCCGATGATGACTGCTGCGATCATCCAGCTGACGACGCGCACGCCACCAGTTTCGCCTCCTACCCATGCCAAAGTGCCTAGCCAGGCTGCGATTGGAAAGACCCAAACAATCCCGAGGTTAAAAGCTTCTTGCACGTATTTACGGACGACGAAAATTTTGCTGCGTTCGTCATAGTCCGGAGTCAGCTCCGAGCCCAAGGCCTCGTAGGGCACCGAAAAGATTGAGTAGACTGAATAGAAGAGCATAAGAGCCACAAACAGGTAGATGGTAATGTTTGTGGTGGACCATGTTTCTGGCACCATCCAGATGACTGGAAATAACAGCCCCGTTAGGATGGCTCCAACAAAAATGAATGGTCTGCGGCGGCCATACCGGCTAGTACAAGCATCCGACAACCGGCCGACCAATGGATCGGTAAAGGCGTCCCAGCAGCGCGCTGCAGCCAGAGCCAGGCCGACGACTGAAGCGCCTAGGCCGAGGAAGTCGACAAAGAACGGGGTGATGAAAATCCAGGCTAAGCAGACGTTGGCATAATGATCCGAGACGACTCCCATGGAGTAAGCAATTTTCTGCTTTAGCGGCACACGGTCGGACTGATGCGCTGTCGTATTTGCTTTAGGGAGGTCCATTGAGTGTGACTGATTGACAATATAGAAAGAAAGACGAGCAGGGGCTAATTTTGGTGCAAACGCGCCGCAATACTAAAAAAAAGCCG
>JAQXBA010000064.1 GCA_029252625.1 Opitutia bacterium
ACCTATGCCGCTGAGTTTGCCGACGGCGCAACCGCCGAAGCAAGCGTTGAAACCATTCCTGCACCGGAAACCGTGCCGCAGGACTGGACTGTTACCTTCCAGAAAGAGCGCGGCGCGCCTGAAGGAGAGATTGCGTTCGATCAGCTCATCTCTTGGACGGAGCGCCTGGAAGCGGGGATCAAATATTTCTCTGGAACCGCGATCTATGAGAAGAGCGTCCATCTCAGCGCCGAACGTCTGCAGGAGGATCGCCGCGTTTGGCTGGATCTGGGGCAGGTGGAGCAGTTGGCCGAGGTATCTGTCAATGGAACATCGCTCGGTGTGCTCTGGAAGAAACCATTTAAAGTCGACATCACGGATGTCGTTCATCCCGGCGCGAACCATGTGCAGGTCAAAGTGACGAACTGCTGGAAGAATCGTATTTTAGGTGATTGGAAACTTCCGGCTGATCAGAAGATCACTTGGACGCTGTATCCGTTTTATCACGACGATAAGGATGCGCCGTTGATGCCCTCCGGCCTGCTCGGGCCAGTGCGCCTGCTGAGCTCGGAGTCCGTCACGCTGAAACCATAGATATTCAAAAGAAACTGGGAATTCAAAATGCAGACAGAGATGACAAAAAACTCAATATCTGTCTGCATTTTTGAGTGTATGATCACGCGATCACGCGATCACGTGATTGGCAGGGGTGGTTTGCTGTGTTCTCTAGGGGCATGGGAGACTCGATGCAGAAGGCTGCATGGATGAACTGATTTAACTAAAAAATGACCTATCACCAAAAAATACGACTGAACTCGTTGTCGCGAGTCCGGCCATCAAAATAGTAAAGCAGGAACAAGTATGAATCAATTGTCGTATCGTAGTAGCCTCTCTCGGAAAGTAGTTACCGGAGCAATCATCTTAGGATTCGCCATACTCGTATGAGCGCGCTCGATAGAACCACTGAACACAAGAGAATTTAAAAATGCCCATCATTCTTCCACCGATCACTCGTCGTCAATTCATCCAGGGCTCGCTGGCTTTGGGGGGCTCCGCTCTGCTGAACGCTCGTGCGTTAGCAGGCATCGCGGGGCGCGAAGCTGTTAAGTTGGATCCCAACCGTGTGGCTTTGCTTGCAGATACACACATCAGTGGCGATCCAAATCAGGTCTACCCAGGGACGAAGTGGCCTGGATCTCCCGTAAGGGAGGGCGAGCATGAAAGCGTCAATATGGCAGGCTGTCTTGCAACGGCAGCCAAGAGCGTCCTGGCACTCAATCCTCGACCGGCTCACCTGATCGTCAATGGTGACTGTGCGCTCAGCAATGGTAAAGCAGCCGAGTACAAAGAGTTTCTCAGGCTTGTGGAGCCGATCCGTGCTGCGGGCATCACCGTTCACGTGACGATTGGCAATCACGACAATCGTGAGACTTTGTGGAAATTGCTCCCGTTTCTAAAGCAAGAGCAAATGGGCGTGCAGGCGGGTGTGATTGAATTGCCGCACGCGAATCTCATCCTGTTGGATTCAGGGAAAAGGGGAATTCTGGGCGACCCACAGTTGGACTGGCTTGCCAAAGAACTCGACGAACGAGCGGATAAGCCAGCCCTCATCTTCGGTCACTTCAACCC
>JAQXBA010000087.1 GCA_029252625.1 Opitutia bacterium
GTTAGGATCTGTTTTGCGGGGAGGGCGTTTGTCCCCAAACGCCGTGCGTCGGTTTCGGGGGATGTATCGAAGCTCTGTCGTCGCAGCGAGAAACGCGTCGCTTCCACGTTTTTGGAGGCCACGACCAAGCAGGCGACGCACGTTTCTATGCTGCAACTCGTGTCATTTCACTCGGCCGCGTTTTTTGCCGATCCCGGTGTTTTTTAGGTTGGAATTCGCAGTTTTTCCGCGTTTTTTCCGCTCATGGTCAGCTTTTTGCCGCTCATGGTTAACGCTGTTGGTGCGGATCTGTTATGATTTGACCAGTCTAGAAGATGCCTGACCGCGCTTCGGTGCCCCACGCCTGCTTCATTGCATTTGTGAGTCGCCGATCGAGAACGGGTTTCCTTGGATCTTACAACCATCGGCCGCAACCCGGCCACCTAAACCCCCTAAAATATCACTAAATAGCTTATGAACAAAATACTCCCCCAAATTTTTAATGCGGCCCGCGCCACTGCTTCCGGGCGAACCGCGCTGGCCATCGCGTCGCTCGCGCTTGGCGCGATCACCGCGCAGGCCGAGTTGGCCTCCGGCGTCAACGTGCTGACCAATTCCGGCTTCGAGGACGTGACCATCAGCCCTTGGACGGCGCAAGGTCCGGCTACGAACAGTATCAGTACCTCAACGGTCCAGACGGGAGCGCAGTCGGTGCAGGTGGATCATACCGACGCTGGTACCAATCAGGGCATACAACAGGTGCTTTCGATCGATTCGGCAGATGCTTTGCAGGAGTATACGATCAGTGCTTCGATCAACCACAATGGTCAGTCGCAGACGATTGGATATCGGGTCGCACTGTGGGAGTTCGGGCCGAGTGGCACGATCTTTCATGATTCCGATTGGGTATGGGTGGCTCCAGGCACCTCCGGTTGGCAGGATTACAGCATGACGACGGAATTATCGAACGCCGATTCCGATTCGCTTTGGGCCGTGGTTTACTGTGCGCCGCAGGGTGGTCAGGCGGGCACGATCTTTGTGGATGATGTGAGTTTAGTTAAAACGCCACCTCTGCCGTCGAATGTAAACTTGCTTGAAAATCCTGGCTATGAGGAGGCGACCACTGCTCCCTGGTTTGGCGAAACGACTACGATTAGTATCAGCAATACATCCCAGACCGGAGCACAATCCCTACTGGTTGATTTTCCAGGGCAGGACTTTGTCGGCATTGGTCAGAATCTTCCGATCGGTCCAGCGGATCGACTCGAGGAATTCACGGCGACTTGCTCTGTGAATAACGACAGTCATTCGGAGGCCATCGGCTACAAGATCGGCATCTGGGAAAATTCGCCTACCAGCGGTTGGACCTTCAATGAATCCGATTATATTTGGGTCGGAGCGGGCACCAGCAATTGGGTGGATCTAAGTTATACTGTCACCTTGACCGACCCCGATGCGACGTTTGTCCGCGCCAGAATTACCATCTTTCCGCAGGGATCCCCGAAAGCGGCAGGCCACTTCTTGGTGGATGATTTCGTTGTTTCCAAAGGCGAGATTCCTCTGCCCTTGGGTGTCAACTTGCTGACGAATCCCGGCTTTGAGGAAGTGACCATTGCTCCCTGGGCACCGGAAGGCGGAAGCGCCGCGGTGAGCATCAGCACAACGCCGCAGAGCGGAGCACAATCTGGACAGGTTGATTTTCCCGCTTCAGACAATGAGGGCATCCACCAGGATGTTTCGATCCTTTCGATTGATCGTCTTGTGGAGTATAAGGTGAGTTGCTCCGTGAATAACGACGGTCATTCGGAGGCCATCGGCTACAAAATCGGCATCTGGGAAAATTCGCCTACCAGCGGTTGGACCTTCAATGAATCAGATTATATTTGGGTCGGAGCAGGTTCCAGCGATTGGGTGGATTTGAGCTATACCGCCACCTTGACCGACAGCACTGCGACTTCGGTCCGGGCAGTGGTTTTTGTCGCTCCTCAGGGAAGTCCGAAAGTGACGGGCCACTTCCTGATCGATGATTTCAGCTTAATAAAGACCGTTGATGTCACTGCTTTCCCAGGGATTGCTAATAATTCCGAGCTGCTGGTTAACGGTGGATTCACTCAGGTGGAAAATGAGAATCCCGTAGGTGGTGTGCTCGGTAATTGGTATACTGTTGACGGTTCGCTCAGCGACTGGTCCGGATTCTGGGACAGTAGCGCGACGCTAACTGGTTGGGCGCATTATCATGAGGATCCGAACAACCTCGGAGCCCTGATCGGCAACGTCAATAGTGGCCCGGATGCCGGGTTCGTGCTCGACGGCACCGACAAGCTCAACACGGATTTTAATACCGTGAGTGGTATGCTCAACCTGAACTCGTCTGGCAGCTACCGTAATGGTATGCGGCAGGCACTCGACGGTTTGGCCATCGATACCAGCTTGACCTACGTGCTGTCGATCGATGCGATAAAGCAAAGCGGCAACGATCACAGCTCTGCGACCTTCACATATGCGCTGACTGCCGGCGCGGATGAGGCCACTGCGATCAACTTTGCCAGTGTGGTGCCTGGCACTGAGGTGCAGCACACCTCATCGGATGCTTTACCCACCGATTTCGGCGCGCCTGTACTGCTGTATGTCAGTGGAGCCGATCTGCAGGCTGCGGACACAGCCGGCACCGTGAATGTCATCATGCAGAACTTGAACACTGAAGTGGCAAATAACACACCGGTAGATGGTGATAATGTTTCACAAGTGAGGGTCAGCAGCGTATCGCTGGCTTACTCCATTCCTAATGGCGACGTCAATAAGGACGGTAAAGTGGATAATGATGATGTGATTATGGCCAACAGCTATCTGGATGGCTCTGTCGATGGCGGCGATGATGCGGCAACGCGACTGGCCGCAGAAATCGCCAACGACAATACCGCTGCCGAGGCGATGGCCTTGTTGGGTCTAACTGATTTCGACACCGATGGTGACGGCACCTTTGATGCGGACGACGTGACCGTGATTGATGATTTGGCGACTGCTCTGGCAGGTGCCGGTGATCCGATCTCCTCGGATGCAGGCTTCAATGTTGGTGATGAGTTCGAAATCGTGGTCGATGGCCTGGTGCCGAATGCGACCTACTACCTCCAGCGCACTGACGATTTGGCTGATGGTTTCGTCATCATCGATTCCGTTGAGGCTGCTGCGACTACAGAAACGTTTACGGATACCGCACCACCTGCGGACAACGCCTTCTACAAGGTCACCGACTAAGTGGCACGATCTCTCTGAGCGACGAAAGGAAATTTATTCACTTGGAAATCAACCAAGCAGAATGATATCGGAGCCGGCGGACACTGTAGGGAGTGCCTGTCGGCTTCTCATCATTTAATCTAAATTTTCGATACAATCGCTTGAGTTTACAGAGCCCGCTTCCGCAAGGAGGCGGGCTCTTTTGTGTCCTGTTTTTGTGTAGCGCGGTGCTTTAGTCCGCGTTTCGGTCGTAATGCTTCGCTTCCACAACGTGGTGCGTACCGGGACGGTGCTGCGCTACCTTCTTCCTTCTCATCGAGTGTGGTTTTAGGGACACGTGTGGTTTTAGGGACAGGCTCCACCAACGGGGTTCCATTGCCGGGGAGGCGTAGTAAACACTGACCAAAGTCTCACGACTTCGGCTACGGAAAGAATCAGTATTAGAGAGGGTAGTAGTAAACACTGACCAAAGTCTCACGACTTCGGCTACGGAAAAATTAGTATTAGAGGGTAGCCGAAGTCGTGAGACTTTGGAACGGTGTAACAATCACAAATATTGTTTAAAGGCATCTCACTCAGTTCGAGCCGATCACAACGGCTTTGCCGCCGTGCTACAGGGCTGTTCTTAAATTTCACGTGGCAGCGGACATGTCGGATAAAACAGGATTTATCCGACATTTTTCCGCTCATGGTCAGCTTTTTACTGCTGGTGGTTAGCGCTTTGATCGCTGCGTGTTGTATAATGGTGCACTCGACTCCTTCTGCCTACCCACAGACTCCCCAAAAATATGCTGCCAAATTGTTTCCCCCTTCCTACTAATTCCGTTCTGAAAGCTGCTTTATTGTTCGGCGCGTTCCTGTGCGGGGTATCGCTGACGCAAGCTGATGTGCTGGGTGAGTGGACCTTTGATAGTGGAGCGAGCTCGGCAGAGCTTCGGGCGTCGACGAATCTATCAGCGAGTGTGGCGAGTCTCTCTGCGCTGGAGTTCAATACCTTTGATGACGTCGGGTCTGGCGCGGTGCCCAGCTCTGAACATGATGGGATCGGCTTTGGCGGGAACGAAGGTGAGAACGTCGCTTTTATTCACCGGGCAAATTATTTCGATGGCAGTGCGGTGCCGCCGAAAGAGACCGCATCGGATTTCACCTCCTTTGGTGGCGGTGCCAGTCAAGGCACGAGTGCTGGGCAGGGCGATGGGCATGCGACGATTTCTTTCACCGTCTCCGCAGGAGTCGAGCCGCTACAAATTGAGAGCATTACGGTCGACCAAATACATCAAACGTCTGCTTCATTAATTGTCGGTTTTCAGGAGGCTGATACGGCCGCTGGCGCGACGGTGACGTTGAATGTTACTAACAATGGGCTGGGCACTGCGTATTTGACGACACCTGTCGTCATTGGAGCTGGGCAAACCAAAACCTTCACCATCAGCCTCAATAGCGGGGTATTGAATTCCATTCACAACGTGAATTCAATACAGCTCAATGGTGCGATTGCGCCCGAATATGTGCGCCGCGCGCGACTGGGGCAATGGACTTTCAACGACGGCACGAGTTCGGCACAACGGCTCCAATCATCCGGCACGGCGGCGGGCGTGACGCTGTCGGCACTGGCGCTCCATCCCGAGGTCACGGATTTCGGCAATGGCGGGGTGCCTTCGGGCGACGACGACGGAGCGGGCTACGGCGGCAACAGCGGCGAATATGTATTGTTCTGGCACCGCGCCAATTACACCAACGACACTGCGCCGGTGGATAAGGTCACCACTTGGGGCGTGCCGGGTGTCGATACCGGGATTGATACCACCGTAGCCAACGCACCGATGTCGTTTACCCTGACTGCCGGAGCGACACAGACGATCACGGTGGAGCGCTTGTTGATTATTTCGAGTAATGGCACGGGTGGCTGCCGAGCGCATTTTCAGGAGGCCGGACAGACCGCCGGTGGGGCCCATAGCGGATGGAGGGATTCACTTGTGCCGCTCAATGAGCCGGTCGTGATCGCGCCGGGTACCACCAAGACCTTTACGATCAACTGGAGCGGCGACGAGCTGGACATCAAGCAAAATATCGACCACATCGACTTGCACGGCTCGATCAGCTCGGGCGGCGCGCAAACGACGAGCCGCACGCAATTTTCTTCGGCGACTGGCACGGCAACAGCGCCGCAAGGTTGGGCCTTTAAATGGAATGCACCGACAGGCTGGGTGGCCGGGGTGGAGCCGGGCGATTTATCCAGTGGTGCGATTACCGATACCAATTCCTGGACCGCTATGCAGTGGGGCGGGGGCGTGTGGAGCGCGGACGGCAACTCGAACGGCGCGGACAGTTCACCGGATAATTTTATCCGGATTCTTGGCCTGGGAGGGCATCCTGGCGAAGCTGGGGCGAGTCGTGATTTGGATCGCTATACCATCGCCGTCTTTACGGTGGATGCGGCAGGCGACTATCAACTGGGGCAGGGCTGGATCGAGAAAGCCAGCCCCGGTGGCAACGGTCTGCTGGTGAAAATTTTCAGCCAAGGGCAATTGGTCAAGACCGTGAAGTGTGCAGCCGGAGCGATGGCGCAGTTCGAGGCACGCATGGAAGGCCTGAGTGTGGGTGACGAGATCGCGGTGGCGGTTGGATCTGCAGGGGATTCAGCCCATGATAGCTTTGAGATGGATTTTGAAATCGCGCGGGTGGATCCAAGTTTTGCTGGACTGCCGGTGTTCGAGGTGGCCGCGTATGGCGCGCTTGGCGACGGTAGCACGGATGACTTTGATGCGATTCAAGCGGCGGTCGATGCTGCGCTCGCGGCCGGCGGAGGCATTGTTCGTTTTGACGGCACGAAGACCTATCGTATCATCGGTAACGAAACCGGCGATAACGATGTGGAGCGTGTGTTTGATCTGGAAGGTGCTTTCAACATCAAGGTCGAAGGCAACGGGGCAGAGCTGGTGCTCCATGCGCCCGATTCGCTGGCCTATATTACCTATTGCGAAAATATCCAGATCGACGGGTTCACCGTGCGCTTTGATCCGTTGCCGTATTATCAAGGCACGATCGACGCGATCGATGTGGCCAACCTGACCATGGACATTACCGTGCCGGTTCGCTATCCTGAGCCGGAAGTCGGCACTGATACGGCTCCCCTGAGCCATCCGTTCTTCGCGCGCAGCTTTATTCCCGAATCCCCGGTGGCACGGGCCGGCTCAGGCTATCATCTCTACATCGATTCCACCGAAACTATCGGTGGCGACCCGCGCAAGATTCGTCTCAATTTCACCAATGGCTTCACTAACAATGAAGGCCAATCAAGTAACATGACAGACAACCTGCAGGACACTCTGGATGAAGGCGCGACCGAGATGGTGGTGCCACACGTCCGCTATGGGCACCGCGGGAGTCACAATATCGTGGTCAGTTTCAGCAGCCGGGTGAAGCTCAGTAATATCCTATACCGCAACACGCCGTTCTTCCTCTGTGCGCCGGTGAGCAATCTCGGTCCGGTCACGATCTCAAACTTTGATGTGCTCACGGCCGACCCGGCCAACGAGTTGTTTGTCACCTGGCGTGATGGCTTCCACGTGAAGGATAATGCCTACGGCCTGACCATTGAAGACGGCGACTGGCATGGCGGCGCGATGAATGACGACCTGTTTAACTTTGCGCACATGATGAAGCAAGTGACTGCGGTATCCGGCTCCGAGCTGAGTCTCGTCGCTGCCGCTAGTTTTGGGGGGCAGCATATCTGGCATGCGGGCGACTGGATTTCAGTTTGGGACCCGACGCAGACCATCCTGCGCGGCCGAGCCCGCATCGTAGGCCCCGGTAGCACCGCTACTTGGGCAGCCACGCTGACGCTGGATCGTGAGATCGCGGCGACGGTGAATGATTGGGTCGTCAACGACAGCCGGTCTAACCGCGGCATGCTGGTGCGCGACTGCACCAATCATCGACTCGGCACTCGCTCCGGCAGTGCGCGCTTCCGCACACCGGCGGTGCGCTTTGAAAATGACCACTTCGACGGTATTTATTTTAATCTCCATAGCACCACTGTGCACGAAGGGCCGGTGCCGCGTGATTACCACTTTGAAGATACCTATTTCAAGGGGTCGATGAGCTCTCTCGCTGAGCCCATTGCCGTGACTGCGGGTGAAGACATTGTGTTTAAAAATTGCACGGTGGATGAGGGCGCGATCATGGGGCGCGATGGTTCGGATCTGAGTCTCGACGGCGTCGACTGGATTAATCAGTCGGCTGATGTGCTCGATTTACGGGATAACACGGTCGGCTATGTCTACAATCAGTCCACTCGCAATGCCAGTGAGGTGCTATTGGCTGATGTTAGCCTGGACAGTAGTTCCTTGGTCTTTTTCGAGGAGGCCCGTTTCCTGCAGGGTTTGAGCCCGACGACTGGTGTGTTTCCGTTTGCCAACCTGCTGGCGATTTTTAATGATCCCATACAGGTCGGTAGTGGCGATATCATCGTGCGCAATTTGACCGATGGCATCGATACACGTATCCAAATAACCGATACGTCGCAAGTGTCCGTGATCGGACGTGAGTTGCGGATCGATCCCGTTGCGGATTTGATTGCCGGTAAAGACTACGCGGTGCTGATCGAGGCCGGCGCCTTGCTCGACGAGGATGGTGTCGCGCTGGATGGTTTTAGCAGTGAGTC
>JAQXBA010000187.1 GCA_029252625.1 Opitutia bacterium
TGGAGCAGCGGGATCTAGCAGAAAATTCATTACTGGCGGCACGTGCAGATAGCGAAAAGAAGCTTATTCAACAGACAGAAAGCATTATCCTTACTAGTGTGCTGAGTGCCTTGTTCGTACTGTCAGCAATAGGCTATATAATCACCAGAAACATCGCGAATCCACTCAATCAAATTTCGAAGGTTGCGAGCAATATTTGCGACGGCGACTTCAGTACCCAGATTGTAGTTGAGGGCCGCACTGACGAGGTTGGGGAGCTCGCAAAGACTTTTAATGCGATGGTGATCTCACTGGAAGCGACTAAGATAAAAAGAGATGAGGCACAGCTCCAAGCCGAAACTGCCAATCGAGCTAAGAGTGAATTCCTTGCCAATATGAGCCATGAGATCCGCACGCCTATAAGCGGAATCTTGGGCATGCTAAAACTTCTGCAGCATACTGATCTGACTACGCATCAGCAAGACTACACCAGCAAAATGAAAAACGCCAGTGAATCACTGCTGACTATTATCAACAACATTTTGGATGTCTCTAAAGTCGAAGCTGGTGAAATGTCATTGGAATCCAAAAGCTTTGTGTTTGATACAGTCATGCGTGATCTTAGCGACATACTGTCAGCTAATCTAGAGACAGATAGAATCGAGATGCTTTACGACTTTGATCTTAAGATGCCGATTAATTTGATCGGCGATTCGATGCGTCTACGTCAGGTGCTGCTCAATCTTGCTGGCAATTCGATCAAATTCACAGAGCAGGGCGAGGTGGTACTGAGCACTCGCGTTATTCGCCAGAATGAGCAAACACTCGAGGTCGAGTTTGCTGTGACGGATACTGGCATCGGGATCAGCTCTGACCACCTGGAACACATTTTTTCCAACTTTAAGCAGGCTGAGTCCTCGACGTCTCGACACTACGGCGGTAGCGGCTTGGGATTGGCCATTTGCAAAGAGTTGGTCGAGCTCATGGGGGGCGCTTTGCAAGTGGAGAGCGAACTGGGCAAGGGCAGCCGTTTCTTCTTTACCCTACAGATGCAATGTGAATCAGCAACCATGCCGATGGTGCCACATCAAACGATGCGTGCGTTAGTTGTGGATGACAACGACTTGGCTAGGAGAGTACTGCAAAAATTAGTCCGTTCGATTGGCTTGGAATGTTACTGCGCCAGTAGTGGTCAGCAGGCTTTACAGATGCTCCAGGAGACTAATATACACACCTACCAGTTGGTGCTGATCGACCGAACGATGCCGGGGCTGAATGGACTGGAGACCACTCGGCGCATTCGCAATCTATTCGGAACTCAGCAAGATGCACCCGCAGTGATCATGGTGACCGCTCAACAACAGTTAGGAATAGACTCAGACCATGGCAATGATGTCTGCGACGCTCACTTAATCAAGCCCATCACTGCTGGTATGCTCTCCGACGCGATCACTAAAGCGACATGTGTTTCTTCTGAGTACAGCACACGCCAAAGCATGCTACGGGGGACGCAACGCCTATTGGGATTACAATTGCTAGTGATAGAAGATAATTTGCTAAACCAGCAAGTCGCCAAAGAGCTTTTACATAAAAACGGGGCCAAGGTGACGATTGCCTCGAATGGTGTTGAAGGTAAAATGCGAGCGCTAGCAGCGATTGTTCCGTTTGATGCTATTCTTATGGACATGCAGATGCCAGGTATCGATGGCCTGGAGGCAACACGTCAAATTCGCAAGCATACTAGAATGCATTCAGTTCCCATTATTGCCCTGACTGCGAATGCCATGTCAGCAGACCATGAAGCCTGCACTGCTGTCGGCATGGTCGACCATATCAGTAAGCCCATTGTGCTAGAACAATTGCTGACTACTATTGAACGCCATACCAAAGCTAGT
Organism: Opitutia bacterium; assembly: GCA_029252625.1. GTDB lineage: Bacteria > Verrucomicrobiota > Verrucomicrobiia > Opitutales > Coraliomargaritaceae > Lentimonas. The sequence continues at coordinate 1,875 of JAQXBA010000187.1, forward strand.
CGGCTGAAAGCCGAGACCTCATTGATCGATCAGACGATCGAAAGCGCAATTACGGCAATTGATACTTCTCATGCGATCGAAACATTGGGTGGCGGACGAGATTTATATATTAAGCTACTGCAGATTTTCCGGACTGATTCCTTGATTCAGTTGCAGGGGATTAAGGGAGGTTTGCTCGAGGGTGAAATTCAAGCGACGCAATTACATATTCACACACTCAGAGGTATGGCGGGAACTATGGGCGCCGTTGAGCTGCAAAAAATAATGACTCAAATTGAAATAGAACTAAAGCTCGCAACAGTCACACCGCCTTCTACGGAACGTAAGCTGATGCTCTACAATATGGTTGAAACTTCCTTAAACGAAACACTTGACCAATATAACTTAGAATTCCCGCTCGAGGGGATGAGTTGATCGGGTACTAGCACGGTCCATTTAAGCACGGCATCGTCCCGTCGAAGAGGGCGCAGTTGCCAGCTGCACAGCGAGGAACTATGCTATCAAAATCGAAGATAGCACGTATAGACTTGGCTGAATTGCCAGAATTGTATATTTCTTTGCATTTCAATTGAGATTCTTTCGCAAGTAGGTGAACTTGTTTATGTGAATGATGTACTGACATTTGATTACCGCCATGTGCGGACTGATTTTCCTATCCTCGCGACCGAAGTGCGCGGTAAGCCGTTAACCTATCTGGACAGCGCGGCGACTGTGCAGAAGCCTTTTGCGGTGATTGAAGCGGTGAATAACTACTACCGTGCTGAAAATTCAAATATCCATCGCGGCGTTCATTACTTGAGCGAACAAGCGACGGATGCCTATGAGGCGACTCGTGCCAAAGCGGCTACCTTTATTGGCGCAGCGGATCCAGATGAAGTGATCTTTACCAGCGGCACAACAGAGGGCATTAACCTGATCGCGCACGGCTTTACTGAGTCCGTGTTGCAGGCTGGGGACGAAATTCTGATCACGCACATGGAGCATCATGCCAATATTGTGCCGTGGCAAATCGCGGCACAGAAGACCGGGGCGATTTTAAAGGTGGTGCCCGTCGATGATGATGGCGTACTTAACATGGAAGCTTATGATGCATTGCTGTCTGAGAAGACCAAGCTTGTCTCAGTGGTGCACGTGTCTAATTCGCTGGGCACCATCAATCCTGTCAAAAAAATGATCGAGCATGCGCATGCGCTGAAGGTCCCGGTGCTGGTCGACGGCGCGCAGTCGACGCCGCACATGCCGGTGGATGTGGCGGATTTGGGTTGTGACTTTTTCGTGTTCTCGGGGCACAAGGTCTGCGGCCCGACTGGAATCGGCGTGCTATGGGGCAAGCGTGAGTGGCTAGAGCAACTTCCGCCGTATCAAAGCGGTGGTGATATGATCGAGAAGGTTGATTTTAATGGGACTACATATAAGCAGATTCCAGGTAAATTTGAAGCAGGCACACCACATATTGCGGGTGTCATTGGACTAGGCGCTGCTTTTGATTATTTGAACGGATTGGATCGTTCTGGAGCGTTACAGCATGAGCTTGAGCTATTGAAAACAGCGACCGAGCAACTCACCGCGATTGATGGATTACGGATTATCGGCACAGCGCCTGACAAGGCTTCGGTTATCTCGTTTTTGATCGATGACATTCATCCGCACGACATTGGCACCTTTCTAGATGCAGGGGGGGTTGCGATTCGAGCAGGGCACCATTGCACGCAACCCCTGCTTAAGCGTTTTGGTGTGCCTGCGACGGCACGTGCTTCGTTCGCGTTCTACAATGATTTTGATGATGTCGAACGGCTTGTCGCTGCGCTGAATAAGATGAAGGATTTCTTCTGTTAGTCGCTATCTTCTGGCCATTATTCATCGAACACAGCGTAACATGTCAGACGATCTCGACGACCTGTATCAGGACATCATTCTCGACCACAATAAGCGTCCACGGCATTACGGTGCGTTGGCAGATTACACGCATACTGCAGAGGGCTATAATGCGATTTGCGGCGATAAGCTGACGATCTTCTTAGTTATAAATGGCGACCTTATTGAAACGGTGCAGTTTGAGGCGGCTTGTTGTGCGATTTGTAAATCATCAGCATCGATGATGTCAGTAGCACTGACTGGAAAGACGCTGGCCGAAGCCGAGGCCGTGTTTCAGCGAGTGGGGGATCTGTTGTCGAACGATCTTAATCTGAAGGCTGATATATTATTCGATGGCGAAATCGCCGCATTGGCTGGTGTGCGTAAGTTCGCCGCACGAATTAAATGTGCAACCTTGCCCTGGCATACTTATATTGCTGCACTTAAAGGCTCCGCGCTGAGCACCGATTGAGATAGTTAGCAGTCGTGAGGATTGTGATTTTAATGCAGGCATTCCAACCAATCGTAGGCTGCTTACGGGTTCATCTCGCTTGCTACCAAGAACTGAAGGGGCGATCCTATGCTACACTCTTATGCAAACGGACACGAGGATCGATCCCCGAGTAACCTAACCCTTGAGATGTTCATTCGTTGCGTTGACGAAATGATCCAGGTTGGCGTGCTTCGATTCGAAGCCGACGGGAAGTCCGAGTTCTATTAAGGTCTTGGTCGTGAGTGGGCCGATGCTGCCAAATGCTGGCTTGATGGCATTTGCTTCTAGGGTAAGCGCAGGTGCTTGATCAACAAACGATCTTACTGTGGACGAACTCGTGAAGAGCACGGTGTCTGCACCTTCCTTGCGGAAGCGTTCGGCTGCTGGATGTTCGCTCAGGTCTGTTTTACTGGTTTTGTAGAGTGGCAAAGTATCTACAATCGCGCCGCCTTCGCTTTCAAGGCGCTGGACCAGAGATTCGCGATTTTGATTACCAGTGACCACGAGCATTTGAATGCTTTCGATACCTTCGTCTTGGATAAAGCTATCAACGAGGGCATCGCCATTGGCTTTAATTGGAATGAGGTCGACTTTAAGGTGGTGCGATTCGATCTCGCGTGCAGTGGCTGAACCAACTGCGGCGATGCGCATTGGACCGAGGCATCGAATGTCGTCGAATGCTTTATAGAAAATGTCGAAGAAGCATTTCACGCCATTGACGCTGGTGAAGATGATCCACTCATAAATCGCGATGCCCGCGAGAATTTCAGAAATTAACTGCGGGTTGATATCTGGTTGAACTTCGATGAATGGTAGCTCGATGACTTCAGCACCGTTGCTTTCGAGTAGTGTGGTGAGCTGACTGGCTTGATCGCGGGCGCGAGTAACGACGATCTTCTTGCCCATAAGTGGGCGGCCTTCGAACCACTCGGTTTTGGAGCGCTTGTTGACAACATCGCCAATGATAATCATGGCTGGAGTGGAAATGCCGGCTGATTCAATATCGCTGACGATTGAATCGACTGTGCCATAAACAGAGCGTTGGTGATTGAGAGTTGCCCATTGGATAACACCGACGGGCATTTCGCCAGCCATGCCGCCGGCCTTGAATTCACTGAGAATACGGGACAATTGACCGAGGCCCATATAGAGGCATAGAGTGCCCTTAGTCTTACCGTGTTGCTTGAAGTCGATACTGATCGACTGTTTCTCCGGATTCTCATGACCTGTGAGAAACGTGATCGACGAGCTGTAAGAGCGGTGGGAGAGAGGAATGCCTGCGTAGGCAGCTGCTGCGAGGGCTGCGGTAACTCCTGGGACTATTTCGTACGGAATCTGATCTGCTTGTAGCTCGGAGATTTCTTCGCCGCCGCGACCAAATACAAATGGGTCACCACCTTTGAGGCGTACGACTTGCAAGCCCTTGTTGGCTCGCTCGACTAGGATTTCTTCAATCTCATCCTGTGGAATCGAGTGCAAGCCAGAGCGCTTGCCGACATAGATGCGTTCAGCTTCAGGGCGTGCCCAGTCTAGTAGCTTGGGGTTGGCGAGGTAGTCATATACGAGTACGTCGGCAGTTTCGATCAGTTCGCGAGCACGCACTGTGACTAGGCCTGGATCTCCGGGGCCTGCGCCAATGAGATACACTTTTCCTGTTTTGATTTGAGAAGACATTGTTGGTAAAAAAAAATAGACGTAGCGCGAATAGCGCGGAGATGATAAACTGTCTGCTGTTTGCTCCGCAGGTGTATATAGAGTGGATACCCTTGGGGAAACAAAAGTACAATTAGTATGTGGCAACGATGGAGCGTTCGCCAACGAAGAAGAATGTAAGTTAGAGACCGAATTTAAGATCGCTGAAAATTGTGTCGATTATCGCATCGATCTGGTCACTTGACTCGAGGTCGAATTCGAAGCGGGAATGGCCGATTTTTGGATGAAAAATGAAGAAGGTACCGTCGACGTAGTGCGCGCCGACAGGTGTTTGGCAACCCCCACCGAGGCGACGCAGAAAGGCACGCTCTAAAGTGACTGCGAGCTTGGTCGTTTCGCAGAAAAGGTGCTCGTAGCGCGGCAAATCTGCTGCCCGGCATTGGATCGCAATAGCAGCTTGGCCCGGAGCAGGTACGACTTGATCGATTGGCAGCTGAACGAAATCAAGGCCCTTATGTACAGAAATCTTTAAGCGATCAAGCCCCGCAGCAGCAAGCAAAGTGGCTTCAGCTTCGCCCCTAACGATCTTGCGCATACGGGTGGCGACGTTGCCGCGAATTGTGGTCCATTCAGCTTGTTTTTGAAAGATTCCGACTTGTGCTCGACGTCGCGGACTGCTGGTCGCAATCGTTTTGGGTGCTAATGTGCCGCTTCGTTGAACCAGCACATCGTTGGCACGGGCACGTGGCATGTAGCCGGCGATGCAGAGATCAGCTTGAAATTGTGTGGGGAGGTCTTTGGCGCTGTGGACCGCGATGCTGGCACGGCCATCGAGTAGTGCGTCTTCAAGTTCTTTGGTGAAAAGGCCAATACCACCGCGCTTCTCCAGTGACCAAGTTAGGCGTTCGTCGACCTTAGTGCTCAGGCGTAATTGCGCGAATTGCTCTTCGGGTAGCGCCTCTTGCAACCACGTTTGTACCATCTCGGTCTGCTTTAGGGCGAGTGGGCTTTTGCGAGTGGCGATTTGTATTGGCGTTGCCATGGGCATTGAACGATGAACGTCGATTGTTCAATAATGAACATCGAAAGAATAAATTGCGATTGTATTACAAATAAAAAGCGGTCGACGATATAAACCGACGACCGCTTTGATTTACAAAAATGAACTGTAGTTTAGTTGTAAGAAGCTTGTGAACCGCCAATGTTACGCTTCTTAACCCAAGGCATGAGAGCGCGGAGGCGCTTGCCGGTCTTTTCGATGGGGTGCTTTTGGCCGTCCTTGACGAACTGCTTGTACTTCGGAAGTCCTGCCTTGTATTCCTTAACCCAGTCCTTGGTGAACTTGCCGTTTTGGATTTCCTTGAGGATCGACTTCATTGCTTTCTTAGAAGATGCATTGATGACCCGAGGACCACTGATGTAGTCACCCCATTCAGCTGTTTCGGAGATGGAGAAACGCATGCCTGAGATGCCGGACTCGACCATTAGGTCGACAATCAGCTTCAACTCGTGCAAGCACTCGAAGTAAGCCATTTCTGGTTGGTAACCTGCTTCAACCAGTGTTTCGAAGCCAGCCATGACAAGTGCAGAGGCACCACCGCAAAGAACTGCTTGCTCACCGAAGAGATCAGTTTCGCATTCTTCTTGGAAAGTTGTTTCAATAACACCCGCACGTGTGCCGCCTACGCCCTTGGCCCATGCTAGGGCAATCTTCTTCGCATCCTTAGAGGAGCCTTTGTTGATTGCGATCAGTGCCGGTACGCCCTTACCTTCGACAAATTGGCTGCGGACAACGTGGCCCGGCCCCTTCGGAGCCACCATGATGACGTCGATGCCCTTAGGAGCTTTGATCAGACCGAAGTGAATCGCGAGACCGTGTGTGAATGCGATAGTCTTACCTTTAGTCAGGTTTGGAAGAATGTCGTTTTCGTAAACTTCAGCCTGCTTCATGTCAGGCACAGCGATCATGATGACGTCTGCTTTCTGCACCGCTTCACCAGTTTCGAATACTTCGAAACCTTGGCTTTTAGCGACCTTAACGGACTTGCTCTTCTTGTAGAGGCCGATGATTACATTAAGACCACTGTCCTTCAAGTTTTGTGCATGGGCGTGACCCTGCGAACCGTAGCCAATGATGGCGAGGGTTTTCTTTTTGATTACTCGGAGGTCAGCGTCCTTGTCGGTATAGACTTTAGCAGGCATATTTATCGTATTTTGTGGAAGCTACATAGCTTCTGGGTTATTAAAAAAAATGGAGAGAATTGCGAAATTATCCGCGTTTAAGTGCAAGGTTACCAGTGCGTGCCATCTCAAGGATGCCATATGGTTCAATCAAGTTGAGGAAGGCTTGTACCTTGTTGGAATTACCAGTCATCTCAATATTTACAGAATCAGCAGCGACATCGATGATCTTCGCACGGAAAACATCACAAACCTGCATGATTTCTGAACGTTGAGCTGCGGGTGCATTGACCTTGAGGATAATTAATTCTCGTTCAGTTGCTTGGCCGCTGGAAAAATCAGAAACATCCAATACATTAATGAACTTATTGACCTGTTTGATGACCTGATCCAGCGCATCTTCATCACCAACAATCGTGGCAGTGATACGTGAGAAACGATTATCAATCATTGGTCCAACATTTAGAGTCTCGATGTTGAAGCCGCGACCACTGAACATGCCAGCAATACGGGCAAGAACACCAAACTTATTTTCAACGAGGATTGAGATGATATGTCGCATGTTATAAGTGCCTGGCGGCTCAAGTTTAGAAATGGTAGACGGCGAGGGATTCGAACCCACGACCCCCTCGGTGTAAACGAGGTGCTCTAACCAACTGAGCTAGCCGTCCATAAGCTTGGAAAGTCGAGAAACATGTGGCGGATGGTAGGTGAATCAAGCCTTATTTTACCCAAAACGCTTTTTCTTTGAATTCATTTTTAATAGATTCAAGCAACAACTAGTGATGCCAATTAATCAATCGCAAATATGCCTGAGTCCAGATGATGCTATCGACAATAAATTAATACACCTATAAATCGACAAGTGTGGTGCGTCAAATTAGCACTTAAAGTGCATATTTTGAGTATTTAATATGACTTTTTGCGACTCATATCGCGTTTAAAGAGTAGATCCTTAGTTCAGTGCTTATTTGATCTAAATACCCTAGATTTTGGCGTAGCGCGGAAGATTATATGGCTCGTTAAGATGCGCTTTTTCTTCTGCACTATTTATTGCTACTTTACAGCACAGATTGTTGATCAAAGGTAGCTGTTTAATCGCATATTTAGGAGAATTACTGATCATAGCGTATTGAGTGCACCAGATTGTTCGTTTGCCGTGGAACTCGGGAGACGTTTGAGGCCACGGCTCATGCTTCGGCATGCCCCATTCAGGCACTCGATGGTTTATGATCCATCTTATAAGGATTGATGAAAGCAGGAGGAGAAGTATGCATCTCACCAATATTGATATTTGATAGGTTGCGAAACCCTTGATCACTCTCAATGATCATAAGTCTGAGCTGTATTGAGAACGCGGAGTGTGTCCCGAAGCGCAAACGACTCGGAACTATTTCAATCAATGACTTTAGGGACAAACGCTGCGCCCCTCATCCTATCCAGTGCCAGAATAAATAAGCGATTACGGACGTATCCCTACGCAGTAACTGTCGCTTTAAATAACTTACGATCGTCTGCGTCAAAGAATGCGCTACCTGCTACAAGGGTATCGACTCCACGCTTTGTGCAGCTGCCAGCGGATTTGAGATCTACACCACCATCCACTTCGAGACGATAGTTGAGGTTTAGTTCTTCTCGCCATTTTGAAAAAGTTTCGATCTTAGGTAGTACATCTTCGCGGAACTTCTGTCCACCAAAGCCTGGCTGGACAGTCATCAGTAGTACGATGTCGCATACTGCCAAGAAGGGCCTTGCAGCTTCAGCGGGCGTATCTGGATTTAAGACCACGCCACATTTGCAGCCACGTTGACGAATATGCTTAAGTGTCTCGGCGATAGGGTAGTCAGGTTCGATATGGATGGTGATTTGATCAGCACCTGCATCGATAAATGCATCGATAAATTTATCTGGATTATCGAGCATCAGGTGCACATCAAAAAACAAGCTCGAAGCCGAACGCATTGCTTTAATCGTCTGCGGGCCGAAAGTAAGGTTGGGTACAAAGTGCCCATCCATGATGTCCAGATGCACCCAGCTCAAACCTGCGGCTTCGATTTCTCTTAAGCTGCTTTTAAGATCAGCATGATCGCCTGCAAGAATAGAGGGGGCTAGGATTTTCTCGTATGAGCTTCGCATTCCAGTATACTTGGGACTATTCGCATGACTGGCAAGAACCGCATCCAGCTTTTAACTGCTTTTTCTTGAGGGAATACTTTAAATGCCAAATACTTAAATCATGTTTGAACAGTTGGAGCCTAAAAAAGGATGCTGCACACCACAGCGGAGTAAAAACGTGGCCACCGATGCAGTTGCCGATGCAGTTTCGATCAGCTGCAGCGAACAGAACGGGTCGACCCATGAAATGATTCGTTTGCAGGGTGGAAAGTATTTTATGGGATACGTCGGCCCCGAAGCATTGCAATCGGACGGTGAGGGACCAGTCCGTGAAGTGAGGTTGGATCCATTTTGGTTGGACCAGACGGCAGTCACGAATGAACAATTTGAGCAATTCGTGCAGGCCACCAATTATTTGACAGAATCCGAGCGCTTCGGCTGGGCTTATGTTTTTATTGGTCAATTGTCTAAATCAAAGCAGCGCAAACTGCGCGAAACCAAGACAGTACCTGGACTTCAATGGTGGTATGCGATTGATGGTGCCTATTGGCGTAAGCCGGAGGGGCCTGGATCGACGATTAAAAAACGCATGGATCATCCCGTAGTCAGCGTGTCTTGGAACGATGCCCTTGCGTATGCGCAGTGGATCGGAAAGCGTCTGCCCACTGAAGCGGAGTGGGAGTATGCCGCGCGAGGCCCCAGTAAGGGGACCCTGTATCCATGGGGCAGTGATCTAGAACCGAATGGCAAGCACCGCTGCAATGTCTGGCAGGGCAATTTTCCACTGTCTAATACGGCCGAAGATGGTTATGAATGGACCGCGCCGGTGCGTGCCTTTCGCAAGATGGACTGGGGCTTTTACAATATGATTGGCAATGTGTGGGAGTGGACCGCCGATTGGTTCAGCCCGATTTGGCATGTTACTGATAATGAGGCGACTCGCGTCAATCCAAAGGGGCCAGCTACGGGCGAAACCCGCGTTATGAAAGGCGGCTCATTTCTTTGTCATACGAGCTATTGCAATCGATACCGCTTGGGCGCCCGTACTGCCAATGCACCGGACTCGGCCACCACGAATCTTGGCTTTCGCTGCGCCAGGGACATTTAGCTTTTTGAGCAGGTGGATAGCGATTATTTGCGTCTATAAACTATGACCATATCGGACTCGTGTTGATACAGTTGCCCAGTGAAAATGCGGCCAGGCACTTGGTAGTATTGTATGAAGGAGTTGTAGAATTCATCCGGAATAATTGCCTGTATGCTGCCGCCAGGCACACCTCGATTCGCAGTGTGCAGGATGACTGCGCGAAAGCTCTTCGGCGTAGTCAGGTCGGATTGCCCGACTGCGGAGACGATGACGGTGATGGTTTTATTCAGATAGGATTCTGTGTCTGCTAAGTAAAATGCCGCAGTTTTGGGTGGTGGTGGAGGCTCATCCACCAATACTTGAGCTCGGAAGACATCAATCTTCGTCAGTGTGATACCTGCGATTTCAGCGAGATCGTCGACGGCGACGATTGGGCGAGCGGCGATGATCAAGGCGGCGAGGGCAGGGCCGATACCCGGGAGTGTTTTGAGCTCCTCTAGGCTGGCTGTATTGAGAATAAGCTTACCAGTTCGACTGCTAGTTGTTATAGCAACGGAGTTAATGGTAGCAGGCGCTTTGTTAGTACCCGTGTCCCCTAGGTGTGCATCGAGTAAATTGAGACCGGCGAGCTGGGGCGATCCGGTCGCGCAGCGCCAGATACCAGTCATACTTCGTTGCGCTGTGCGTTCGTGCTGTTTGAGTTGGCTCAAATAGAAGTGGGGCGTGACGCCGTCTGGCCAAATGCCTTTAGGTGGCATACCATAAATGCGGGCAAGTCCGTTGCGAGTTAACTCCAAGGAAAGCAGCTTGCCGTGTTTACGGACGAGTGCAAAGACGCGGGACTCCTTGCCGCCTTGAGCGTCTGCCCATTGTGTAATCAAAGTAAATTCCCCGCGTAAGAAATTTTCCGTAAAAGAGGATGACTGTTTACCAGCAACGATGACATCTTCTTCTGTGATTGAAAAATAGCGTGCCTGGTCGCGCACTCGATCCATTTGGGTTCCATTCGATTCTGGGCAATCGATAAAATACAGCTGAGCAATGAATGTTAGATCCTTGTGCTGAACTTTAAAGCTATCGCCGTCATTGATCGTAGCACTGACCAGGGTGCAGCCCTTCAGCACTTGCCATGTGCTGGATGCTTGGTTACTTGCGCAGATCGGCAGGTTCAGCAGTATCATGGATAAGCCAATCAGGATGAATAAATACAATCTCATGATTAGTTTTTAATGAAAATACAAGCGTTGGCAAGGTTCGCATCATTATAAATTTCTTTCGACGAAGGCTTGCGAATCAAGTCGTGTTCCTGTTGCTATACGGCAGTGCTTGATTTGATTCAGAGTAGTGAATTTCAAACCGCCTTGCAGTCGTTGCTCCCGGCGGCAGTTGGCTGCGGGGTACAGCAGGCTACAAGCGAAGCAGAGTCATTTGAATACCAGGAAGAGGGCAGCCACTTAGCCAATGCCGTGCTTGCGCGGCGTAATGAGTTTATCACAGGCCGCCGCTGTGCGCGTATGGCGTTGGCTCAAATCGGCCAAGTTTCGTGCGCACTGCCAAAGGACGCGGACGGACTGCCAATTTGGCCAGCTGCGACGATGGGTTCGATCACGCATTCACGCGGCTTATGTTGCGCTGTCGCTGCCTCTGCCGATGAAATGATGTACCTGGGAGTCGATCTCGAGAAAACGAATCGACTCAGCGCACGGGCAATGAAGCGGGTGTTACATCCGCTTGAGGCGGTAACTGTCGGCGAGAGTCAGGCACTCGGCAGCTTACTGTTCAGTGCAAAAGAAGCATATTATAAAGCCCAGTTTCCTATCTGGGGAGCACAGCCAAATTTTAAAGACCTAGCCCTGCAAATTCACAGCAATACACAGCAACTCACTGTTCTCAAAATTGCCCAGAATTTGCCGGTACAATTACGCGACGCGACGCAGCGCATGAAATTCCGCTATCAATTTATGGGAGATTATGTACTCACGCTGTGTTGGTTGGAATTACGGCCAAAGGTGCTGCATGATCTCAACGATCGAGCCTGAATCATACTTTTTGCTAAAATAGCGTCTCGGTATATGCGCAAGGCGGTCTTAGATAATATCGTACCTATAGCATAGATGAATTTAACAAACTTTAATAGTTTGTATGCAATCGACACTCAAACCTAGTCTCGAAGCCAAGGGAGCTGCTTGAGGCTATCAATCTCTCCACGAGCCAGCGACTTCCATAGTTGTAATGCCTTGGCTTTGAATATCCCAGTCATGAAGCGCGGATGATCATCGGCATCATCTAGATTCTCATAAGTTACAATACCAGCAGGATAGAGTGTGAGTACCCATCCACTCGGATCATGTATCAGTGATAAGTCGGGATGATCAGCCTCCTTAAAATCGGGTATATCGAGCTGCGCAATCAATTGCTCCATACGTGCTTCATCCGGATTTAGCTCCGAGATACCGTCCATGTCAGTGGTATGGTACAGTTCCATTGGTCACGCTCTTACTATAAATCCTTGAAGAGGATTTTAGAATTACGACCATTTGCCAAATAGTGGTCTTTTCGTGTACTAGGCAGCTCTTCGGAACTGCCTTCCTGGAAACCGCAGAGCTTAGTAAAGAAATTTGTTGCTTGGGTCGTCATCGCGATCACACGTTGCGCTCCACGTTGCTTGGCATCAACTTCTGCGTATTTCACCATCTGCCGGCCTACGCCCTTGTTTTGATAAAACGGCTGCACATATACACTGCCGATTTCGATCACCATCCCAGCATCGTAGCTTTGCAGATGTACACACGCAACGATGCTGCCATCGATCTCGTACACGAGGAAGTTCTCGATCGCGGCTTCGATTTCTGCCTGTGAGCGATCCCTTAGTGTTTCAGAGCGTACACCGTTACGAGTGATGTTGTAAATCGAATGCGCGTCCACTTTCACTGCGCGGCGGATCGATTGATATTCATTGCTATAGACCATCGTGCCGATGCCGACCTTATCAAAGATCTCATTGAGCAGCGCACCAAACAGGCGGCCATCCAAAATGTGTGCGCGTGGAACGCCTGCCTCGATCGCCAGTACTGCCTGTTGCGCCTTACTATACAAACGCTCGGAGACACCAGTATGGGCTTCCTTTAACAATGTTGCCAATTCGCCCACGAGTAGATTGGTGAGTGGCTGCCCGTCGATTCGTAAGCCATCTTGCGTAGTTAAATAGACCAATTTCGATGCGCCGAGCTGAGCCGCAAGTTGGGCGGCCAGTAGGTCAGAATTAATCCGCAATGAGGTGCCTTCTCGGTTAAATGCGATCGGTGTGACAACCGGGATGGTATTGGCATCGAGTAGGCTGTTGAAAAGAGCAATGTCGAGCTTATCGACCCGACCGCCAAAGAGCTGGTCGTCTCCCTTAACGATTCCGTTTTCCTTGCTCCGCACGCCGTTGCTCAAAGCGCAACGTAGGCCGTTACGAGTCAAGCCTTGCATGATACTTAAACTGACCAGTGCAGACGCCTCAGTTGCAAGTCCAAGTGTTTGCTCATCGGTCTTGCCCTCGCCATGAGCATTAGTGATCTGGATCTGGCGTGTTTCTGCGAGTGTATTGAGCTGCTGCCCTACGCCGTGCACCAAAACCACTTTAATGTTGAGCGAACGTAGTACCGCGATGTCCAGCAGCACGTTCTGGAAATTTTCATGCGCCACGAGGCTACCGTCCAGAGCGATCACAAATACGTGGTCACGGAACATCGGGACGTACTCAAGGATACCACGTAGATCCGTTGGTTTAATTATGCTTTCGCCTGTGTTCTGTGTCGTCATTAAATTGGTTAAACCGAAATGTAATACTATATCATCAAGCATTTTCCGCTGAAATGGAATGCTATAATTAGCGATTCTTTAGCCTGCATTTGGTTGCGTAACTGCGCACTGTCACGAGTAGGACGGGCCGTCCGCTGTTATGTAATACTGAAGAGGAGCTTGCCAGACCTACTTACAGCTAGTCACTCTATTTGTAATATGGCTACCGACCCTATATCCATGATCCCTGAGGCTTTCTTCGAACCCGTTGAAAGCTTTCTAACATGGTTGGAGTTGGAGCGCGGGCTTTCAAGCAATACCATCTCGGCCTATACACGTGATCTGGTTCAATACACTCAATTTTTAGACAAACATGGTGTCGCCGATTGGATGGCTGTGGACGAAAGCGCCGTGAGCGCATGGACCCTTCACTTAAGCGAAGCCGAATTCGCTCGCAGCAGTCAGGCGCGAAAGCTGTCTGCCATACGTATGCTCGCTCGCCATCTGGTGCGCGAAGGTTTTCGAAAAGACGATTTTACCGAACTAGTGTCTACGCCGAAACAGACGCGTAAACTTCCCGAAGTGCTTACGCATGATGAAGTGAAGCGCCTACTTGAAGCTCCAGCGACCAACACACCGCATGGCTTGCGTGATCGAGCCATGCTCGAACTGTTCTACAGCAGTGGTCTACGCGTCTCCGAGCTTTGCTGTGTCTTATTGCAAGCCGTCAACCTCGACGACGGTTATGTGCGGGTCTTTGGCAAAGGCTCTAAAGAGCGCATTGCTCCCATCGGTAGCGCTGCCGTCACTGCGGTGCGCGATTACCTATCAGGCGCGCGACCGCATTTCGTTAAGGCCAAAACTGGCAGTGAACTCTTCCTTAGCCAGCAAGGCAAAGCGATCTCGCGCAAAATGGTCTGGGTACTAATTAAACAATACGCGCTCAGGGTCGGCATCAAAAAAACGATCAAGCCGCACTTACTGCGTCACTCTTTTGCGACTCATTTACTCGAAGGTGGAGCCGATCTGCGAGCGATCCAAGAAATGCTCGGGCATTCGGACATTTCGACGACCCAGATTTATACTTCTGTTCAATCGGCTCGACTAGCTGACGAACATGCGCTTTACCATCCTCGGTCGAAAAACAGATAAGGTGGGGCCATGATTGAAATGACGCGCAGTGCTCAGACGGGGTTTTCGGCAGGTTGTTCAGCAATGATCGATTTACCGACTCCTGACTTGAGCCTTTTACTGTAATAGTTTCAATTTGTAGAGAATGGCATTGCTCGAATCAGATTATTCAGATCCATCGTGGTTCCAAGAGGCATCTCAAGTGCCCAAGACTGAAGATATTACTGCACAAGAATTGTCACTATTCTTGCGTCGTAAGGCCGCACGCCGTCAAGTGAGCGAAGATTCGACCGCTAGTCAGGCGCCTCGAGTCTATTGGCACCTCGGTAGTGAAGGGGCGTTTTTCGAGCGTGTGCCGCACCGCTTGCCTACCAGTCCGCCACTGTCTGCGCGGACAAGCGTCTTTACGTACGAGAAGCCGCAGCACTCGGGGCAAGCTCTGGCTGAATGGATCCTCAGCGGTGAGAGCCTCCCGATGATTGGTTCACGCTTTCGCGTATTTGACTTAAAAGCGACCAAATGGATCGGATCTGGTCGTATAGAAGATGATCGCGATACTGCTTTTGCGTTTTTGGTCGCCGGATTATGGTCTGATTTCTACCAATTCGAGAAGGACTGCAGCGGTCTAGTGTTGGTCATCTTTGAAGGCCAGAAAAACGGTGTTTAAGTCCCATTGCTAGCCGTGTAATGATCAGAAGTTAGGTATATCTGCGCAAGTTCCTAAGGCCCTCGATTTAGCAAACCAGCGCATAGGTACGAAGTTGTTAAGGTCAACTGACACCGGTAAGGCAAAGACCCACACATAGTAATGCTTCAGACATAAAAAGGCCGAACGTTAGTTCGGCCTTTTTCACTACTCGGGGAGGGACTTGAACCCTCACGCCTTACGGCACCAGAACCTAAATCTGGGTAACACTTACAGGCTGGTAACACCCAACAAACTATAAGTCCGTTTTAAACCTCTTAGACACTGGGGTAGGGCAGGAACAGGTGACAAGTTGCAAGTAGCCTAAATGACAGCCCAAAGTAGGTAACAGGTGGGTTCCAAGGGTTGCTGGTAGGTAACAGGTGGGTTCCAAGGTAGGGCGCTGGGAAATAAAGAGGGTACCCCCTGCCTGTCTTTTTTGGTTCCGCTGTGAGTTGAAACGGGCACCCGTGCTGGGGGCAAATCAACAGCTCGTATCTACGTATAGGCTGGCAGCTAAATTTTTCTTTTTTTATAGACTAACCCAGCATCTAAGCACAGTTTATATTAATGGATAAAAAGTCACTCGCTCAGCTATTCAAGGAGCATCCCTATAAGACTATTGCTGTGGCAGCTTTTCTTGTAATAATGATAGCAGCTAGACCTGCAGAGATGTGGGACAGTGCCCCTTGGGGCTGGTAGTCCTAGATTATTACCAGATCAGCCATTTACTTAGACAGCTCCAACACGTTGTCCACTCCATCTTCATGGAACGGAAGGCTCTGGATCAGTCCACTAATAACGTCAGGTCTAGCTTCAGCTTTTCTGTCTTCTGTCATTTTCATTACTACTTTTGTCAGTGCCACGTAACTGCTCAATTTTTGAGTTCCACACCACCCCTTCTCCCTGATTTCATCTCGAATCACTGAGAGGGCTAACAGAGAGTCTTCATAAATTTGGTTTTGGAGGGCTGCTGGGTCTTCCATGAGAGCCACT
>JAQXBA010000116.1 GCA_029252625.1 Opitutia bacterium
TACATGCGCAATCCGCTACAGACGCTCCAACAAGCGTCGATCCAGTAGTCAAGCAACTGCCGACTACCATCGTCACCGGCGACCTGTGGCAATCTGAACTCGAACGCACCACCGCCAGCGTGACAGTGATCGATCAAGCCCTGCTTGATACCAATGGCGTCCAACACTTCGAGGACATCGTCAATGCGGTTCCTAATCTAACATGGACCGGCGGCAGCTCGCGCCCGCGCTACATTCAGATCCGCGGCATAGGAGAAAACTCGCAATTCGAGGGCGAAACGCCCGACTCTGCAGTGCGCTTCCTAATCGACGACCTCGACCTTACGGGCTTGGGCACCGTCGGCAACCTGTTTGACGTGCAACAAGTCGAAGTGCTGCGTGGCCCACAAGCCGGTGCCTTTGGTGCCAATGCTGCGGGTGGTGTGATCAAAATCGTGACCAACGATCCGACTCCCTACTGGACTGGCCAAGTCGAAGGCACTGTCGGCGAAGACAGTCTCGTCGCAGGCGGCCTAGCAGTCGGCGGCCCGATCCTCGAGAGTGATCCAGAAAAACTGACTTTCCGGCTCGCACTGCACCAGCTAAACCAAGACGGTTTTCGTCACAATAAATACTTGGGTAAGGACGACACCAACGAGCGCGACGAATTCACTTCTCGCTTTAAACTCCGCTGGCTAGCCAATGAAGATTGGCAGTGGGACGGCACCCTACTCTACGCCGACGCCAACAACGGCTACGACGAGTTCTCTCTGGATAACACCGAGTTCGACACCTACTCCGACCAACCCGGCCGTGACGAACAGGAGACCGTTGCGGGTAGTATCCGCGGCACATGGAAAGGTCTGGACGATGTCGAATTCGTGAGCATCACAAGCTACACCAATACTGACTCGTTCTATGGCTTCGACGGCGATTTCAGTAATCCTTCAGACCCGCTCTATACCTACACTGGAGCTCTTGACCTCGATCGTGAACGCGACGTTTTTTCACAAGAGTTCAGCCTAAACTCAGTCGATCAGCAGGACGCACTTGGCTGGATAGATCGTTGGACAGTTGGACTCTACTACCAACAGATGGACGAATCCACCACTACCACTGGCTTCGGCACCTTCGACACTGAATACAACAGCGATACATATAGTATCTTTGGACAAGCGACACATGAATTCAGTGAAAAAACACGTATCACTCTGGGACTTCGCGCAGAGTATTTCGACCTAAGAACGGAGAGGGCCGGACTTGCCGATGCAAATTTCGACGACCTTCTGATCGGAGGAAAGCTCACACTGGAACAAGACCTAAGCTCACAGCATTCGACCTTTGCCTCAGTGACTCGTGGCTACAAGGCAGGTGGTGCGAATATCTACCCGTTCATCGACCCATCACTGCCTACAACTTATGATACTGAGCATCTATGGAACTATGTAATCGGCTTAAACTCCGAATGGTTTGATGGTGCAGTCACGACGCAAATCACCCTATTCTATTTGGATCGTGACGACACTCAGGTCAGAGGTTCGTCCGGATCGGGCATCTCATACTCATACTTCACATTAAACGGAGATAGTGCTGCGCATTATGGAGCGGAGGCCGATTTAACTTGGTATATCAACAATAACTGGACCTTCAGCGCCAGCGCTGGCGTCCTTGAAACAGACCGTGAGCGCTTCGTCGTAGACAGTGCCCCAACAGTCATGTTCAGAGCCGGCGAGGTGTCCAACGCACCAGCAGTCACTCATAACGTTCGTGTTGATTACCAATCAGCCAGCGGCTTCTTCGCCAGTATCGAAGTCGTCGGCAGCCACGAATACTACGAATCCAACAGTCATAACGAAAAGCGCAACGCCTTTGCCGTGGTCAACTCCAGTATCGGCTACCGCTATGAGAACTGGACGTTCACCCTCTGGGCGAAAAATCTGTTCGATGAAGGCTATGAGAAACGCATCTTCTACTTCGCAAATAACTCACCTGGTTATAATGATGTAAAACGCTTCGAAGACCCTGCAGACCCACAGCAATTCGGCATCACCGCCAACTACCGCTGGTAACTGCTGCCTAGAATATTTCTACCCCAGAGGAAGGTACCGAAAGGCCTTCCTCTTTTTTTGTATCAGCGAAGCGAGTATCAGTAAAAATAAGACGAATCTTTAAGCATGGGAATGCTGGAGGGACCGCGTCTCTGCTGTCGGCGCGTGCCTCGGGCAGTGTTCCTCTCAAGCGTAACACGCGAGACTGGCGACGTCGGGGAAGGCAGCGCCTGCACAAAAAAACGCGGCCCATTGCTGGACCGCGATTTGTTTTTAAGGAATGAGACCATTCTGCGCTAGTAAGCGCGACCATCCTTGTTCTCGAAGTAATTGATGAAAGCTTTGTTCAACATCGCATAGCCTCCCGGAGTCGGATAATTACCGGTAAAATACCAGTCACCATTATTGTTAGGCAGCGCTGCACGCATCTTCTCAACTGGCAAAAACACCACATCTAAATCACCCTGCCATGGAATGTTTTTGGGATAGACGAGATCGCCGATTTTTTTCGAAATTTGCTCGTCGGTGTAACGATCATACAAACGCTTGACGTGGTTGACTTGCTCGACTGCTGGAAGTTCCACTTGCGCCAAGCAATCGCGATAGACTTCCTTCAATAGTTCAGACTGCCCATCGTCTTTAATCAGTTGGACCGTCGCCTTAAATGCGATGAACTTACCGAGCTCCGACATATCGATGCCATAACAATCAGGGTAGCGAATCTGTGGTGCAGTTGATGCGACGACGATCTTGCGCGGATTAGTGCGACTAAGAATCTTCAGAATTGACTCTTTCAGGGTGGTGCCGCGGACGATCGAATCATCAATGCAGACGAGGCTATCATTGGGCTTAACGATCCCGTAAGTTATGTCGTAAACGTGAGAGACGAGCTGGGCACGGCCCTTTTCTTGCGCAATGAAGGTGCGGAGCTTAACATCTTTGTGGGCAATCTTCTCGCCTCGCGGCCAGTTGCCCATGATCAATTTGTCTATCAGTTGCTCATCCAGCGTGCCATCGGCATTTGCTTTAAGTAGAGTGTCCTTAA
The DNA here is from genome assembly GCA_029252625.1 of Opitutia bacterium. GTDB lineage: Bacteria > Verrucomicrobiota > Verrucomicrobiia > Opitutales > Coraliomargaritaceae > Lentimonas. The sequence goes on from JAQXBA010000116.1 coordinate 3,073, forward strand.
CTTCAGTGCGTCGATGCAAGCGAAGCGCATCGAGCAACCCATAATATGCAGTCTCAGCGGTGTTGGGCACGAAGCTGAATACGCTGTTAGCAAAGTCATTGCCGATACATTTAACCACCTGCTCCAACAATGCGCCGCCAAGCGCCTTGCGCTCGCGGTAAATGTCGGCATCGTTACCTCTAGAGAAATAGATACGCTCAAACGAGCAAGGCTTGATCGGACGCTCTGCGGTGAAACGATCTGAATAGATCGTGCCGTCGGCCTTGATCACCATTGCGGCGCCCGGTTCGAGCTCACAGACATTTTCGATCGGCTGATCAAAAATCGTCATCAGTGCCACGCGCTCGGAGGCGTAAGCTACAACTTCGTCGTTTTGAAAATAGAAACACGGGCGTATACCTTGCGGATCACGCATCACAAACGAATCACCATTACCGATCAAGCCGGCGATGGTATAGCCACCGTCCCAATTGGCAGCTGCCTTCTTGAGGATACGAATCGGGTCGAGGTCCTGACTAATGATCTTCGGGATGAGCTTGCCTTCGACATTCTGATCACGCATCTGGTGATAAATGGCGTCGTGGGCTTCATCCAAGTGGAAGCCGACTGATTCGAGTACCGCCTGAGTATCAGTACCAAAAATCGGATGCTGGCCGCGGTTGATCAGGTCGGTATTGATGTCTTTCTCATTGGTAATGGTAAAATTACCAGCGAGCATCAGGTTCTTAGTCGGCCAGTTCGACTGGCGCACGAAGGGGTGACAATTCGATGAGGAGTACACGCCTGAAGTGCCATAACGCAGGTGTCCTAGCAACACTTCACCGCCATAACCAAAGTTCTTTTTCACTGTATCGGGAAACTCTGGATGAATCACACCCGCATCAATTTTCTCCTGATACTCCTTGAGTTGCCCCTCAAAAATGCGCGACAAAGGATTGACCTTAATACTGCGCTCACGCGCCATGTACGCCTGCCCAGGATCGACATTGAGCTTTACACAGCCGATACCTGCTCCGTCTTGGCCACGATTATGCTGCTTCTCCATCAGGAGGAACAACTGATTAAAGCCATACAGCGGTGTACCGTATTTTTCTTGATAGTAAGCCAAGGGCTTGAGGAGACGGATCATTGCGATGCCGCATTCGTGCTTAAGGAAGTCGCTCATAGGTGGGAAAAGACAAGCTGAGGGTAAAAGGCTTTTTTGCGCCGTGGCGATGCTAAGTTATAAATTTGTTTTAGTTCAGCGCTCAAGCCTGTCATAAAGAGGCACTTCGAGCCTCATGTCTGATCTGGATACAACACCACTCCCGCGCCGGATATACCGCGTTTCAACAGATGCTCAGTGTTGGCGGGCTCCACGTGCACCAGTACCTTAGAAACTTCTGGGTGTTGTTCACGGAGGCGCAACTTCACCGCGCGTGCGATCAGATGCCCCTTCTCGACCGTGATCCGAGGATCCACTTGCAGGTGTAGATCGATTTCATAAACATCACCGACCCGCCGCACCCGAAAGTCGTGATACGCAAGCGCGCCTGGCGTCGGCAAAATATGTTCGCGTAAATCTTCGACCACTTCCTGCTCTGGGGCCGCATCGAGCAGGTCAGAGCATGCCCGCAGAAAGAGCTTCGCCGCCTCAAAAACTAAATAACAGCCCAACACCAAGGTGACCGCACCATCCAAAAATGCCCAATCCACGCCGCCGAGCCAGACACCCAACAGCGCCACCGCTACACCGACTGAAGATATACTATCTATACGGTGGTGCCATGCATTCGCCATCAACAAGTCGGAGTGCAAGCGCTTCGCCACGCCGCGCGTCCACCAAAACAGTACTTCCTTGAGCAAAATCGAAACAACCGCGACGCAGGCAGCACTCCCCGCAACCGGAACTACACCTGCCCCAGAACGAAAATCTAACAGCGAGGACACCACTAAAGAGACCGAAAAAACGACTAGGACACCGCCGATAAAGAACTTCGTCAAACTCACAAATTTGTGATGCCCAAAATGGTGATTCTCATCCTCCGGACGACGTGCCATTGATAGTCCCAACAGCACTGCTATATCGCTGAGTAGATCCAACAGGCTATGCATACCATCAGCAATCAAAGCCTTCGAACCAAGCGACCATCCCGCGACTGTCTTAATCAACCCCAACAACAGATTGACCCATAAGCCAATCCATGTGATCTGCATGCCATCTTCTGATTTTCGCATCGCATTGATTGCTATCAAAATCCTTTTGAAATGTCGCGATTATTCCACCGATTGATCAATAAAGCGCCACTATCTGATTGCCAGTAATTCAGTGAACCACCAGAAATGTCATTTTATTCGTGCCAGCACCTAGCAAAGAACTCTACGGCCTACGAGCGACTCTTGATCGTCTTGTCTATTTCCGCGACCCCGATAAGCTCAAAACCGATACGCCGCACGCGTTTATTTATTTCATCACCATCGCCAATCTCTCAAATACCACGGTCAGCCTCAACGGGCGTCGCTGGGTTATTAAAAGCGAGGACGGTCATCACAACGTGTTCGAAGGCCAAGGTATTGTCGGCAAAGAGCCCACCCTTGCCCCCGGCGAATCGTTCTCCTACAATAGCCACCACACCGCACAGGGTAACTGTAGCGCGGACGGCTCCTTCCACGGCATTGACAGCTCCGGCGATCCCATCCATGTCCGTATCCCACCTTTTGAAATGCGGGTGCCTCCTGAATCCCCGCATGGCCAGACAGAGCTCGACCTTAAACAATAGACATGAAACTTACCGACCTCAATCGTCTCGGCGGCATCGGAGCCAATTCCACCTACGTCCAAATCGGCAGCTTTAACATTCTGATCGATGCTGGGCTCAATCCCAAAGAACTCGGCTATCAAGCGATGCCCGACTTCGCGCCAATCGAAGACGTGGAAATGGATTTGATCATCCTCACCCACTGCCACCTCGACCACCTTGGCTCTCTGCCGGTCGTATCCGCACACAATCCCGAAGCCCCCGTCATTACTTCGGTGCCAAATATCGAACTTGCGCCACGCATGCTGCGCAACTCCATCAACGTCATGAAACGCCAACGCGAGGAGCACGGCATCAGCGACTACCCTCTCTTCCTACACCGCGACGTGGTGGAACTCAGCAAACGACTAGTCGCTCAACGCTATGAACACGGCGAAATTTATACTAAAGGAGACGATAAGATCGAGGTCATTCTTCACAGCTCTGGCCACGTAGCTGGTGCTGCATCGGTTGAAATCATCCACGCAGGTCGTCGCATCGTCTTTTCTGGTGATGTACTATTCGAACATCAACGTACTCTACCTGGGGCGAAGCTGCCAAGCGGCGACATCGACACGCTCATCCTAGAAACCACCCGCGGCGCTAAAGCCAGAGCCAAGGGCGTGTCACGCAAGAGCGAAGTCAACCGTCTGATTGAGCAAATCGACACGGTTCTCCAGCGTGGCGGCAGTTGCCTAATACCTGTGTTTGCCCTCGGGCGTATGCAGGAACTGTTTAAAATCATTTACGAAGCGCGTAATAGCAACCGCATCCCCAAGACACCGATTTACGCAGCTGGGCTCGGTATGGATATTTGTAATTATTTCCACAAGATTCACGAACGCACTAGGCTAATCGATTTCAGCTTCAAAATGATGGACAAGCTCAACGTGCGAGCGCTTGACCCGAACATGCGCCCCGGCCGCGATCTCGCACGCAAAGGCATTTACATCGTGAGCAGTGGTATGATGGTGCAACATACACCCTCCTATAAAGTTGCAGCCTCATTGCTGCCGCATGCCGACAACGGCCTCTGCTTCGTTGGTTATTGCGATGGAGAGACTCCTGGCGGCAAACTCCTCGCTGAAAAAGACGCCGGCAGTTTCTTTTTTGAGACCCTCGACTACCTAGCGCCGATCCGCGCTTCGATTGACCGATTTGACTTAAGTGGTCACGCCGACCGCGAGCAACTCTCCGACTACGCAATACAGAGTAAGGCCCGCTCGATCGTACTCACACACGGCGATCCGGACGCCCGTACATGGTTTGAGGAAACACTAAACGAGCGCATGCCCAGCAGCTCGGTGCTCGATCCACAACCGCTGCGAGAATATACCGTCTAACAGATTCAATGCTTCAAGCATCTGATTTATTTGCGAGCTCACAAAACTTAAATGGGAGATGCGATCTAGCAAAAAATGAGATAGACCTGCAAAGTGATTTATCAGTAGTCACTGCACATCGAAAAAGCCGCGATTAAAGAATCACCGGCAGCGAGCGGAAGGGACACACAGCGAACTGGCGTTCCTATCTATCGACCAATAACTCTCACTCCAATTTTCGCAAAGCTTTGATTAACGGGGTTCTTGGTCTAAGATTTCGGCCCGGTCTGCTAGATTATTTTACGGTCGACATCTTCTGCTGCTCTGCAACCGGAACCAGCTATATAAAAAAGCCCGCTCAATTGAATTAGCTGCAAGACGAAGAGTACTAAGGATTTCCGTTGACTTCCTAGAATCGTCTGCGCGTTATCGCGCGCTAAATATGCCCCGGCGCAGATAACCACGGCGGGCTTTTCATTTTTCCTCATGAACGCTAAAAACATCCGAAACATCGCCATCATCGCTCACGTTGATCATGGTAAGACCACACTCGTCGACTGCTTACTACAGCAGAGCGGCACCTACCGCGAAAACCAGCAAGTACAAGAACGTGCGATGGACTCGATGGATCTCGAACGCGAAAAAGGGATTACTATCAAGGCCAAGAATCTCGCCGTCAAATGGGTAAATCCCAAGGACGGCGAAGAATATACCATCAACATTGTTGATACTCCAGGCCACGCCGACTTCGGCGCTGAAGTGGAACGTGTAATGAAAATGGTTGACGGAGTGCTCCTTCTCACTGACGCAGTCGGTGGCCCACAGGCGCAAACACGTTGGGTGCTCCGTAAGGCACTCGATCAAGGCCTCTCAACTATTTGCGTGATTAACAAAGTCGACCGCGACACCTCTCGCCCAGATTGGGTGCACGATAAAGTGCTTGAGCTCTTTCTCGACCTCGACGCCGACGAAGACCAATTCAACGCTCCTTTTCTATATGCCTCCGCTAAGATGGGCTTCGCTGACCGCAAAGTCGACGGCCCTCGCGAAAACATGCTCGATCTGTTCGAGACCATTGTTGATCGCATCCCAGCTCCCGTCATTGAAGAAGGCGAATTCCGCATGCTCGCCAGTAACATCGACTGGGACGACTACGTCGGTCGTATGGCAATCGGCCGTGTGCTTTCTGGTGAAATCAAGGTCGGCCAAACCATCTTCGCGCACCGCAAGAACGGCAAAAAGGATCGCGTTAAAGTCACCAAGATGAAGAGCTTCTCTGGCGCGGGTGATACCGACGACGTGACTGAAGCTGTCGCAGGTGACATCGTCGGCCTCGCTGGTTTCGACGACGTCGACATCGGTGACACACTCGCAGCTACAGCGGACGCTGAAGCGCTTCCATTCGTCGAGATCGATCCTGCAACCGTGCAGATGGAGTTCTCCGTCAACAACGGCCCTCTTGCTGGTAAAGATGGCAAAAAAGTGACCTCTCGGCAGATCCGTGAACGCCTGATCCGCGAGACGCAGTCCAATATTTCCATCAGCGTCGAAGACACAGACGACGGCACACGCTTCCTCGTCAACGCCCGTGGCTCTATGCAGATCGCCGTTCTGGTAGAGACTATGCGCCGTGAAGGCTTCGAGCTCCTCGTGTCCCGCCCAACTGTTCTCTACAAGGACATCGACGGCAAGCAGCACGAACCATTCGAGCAAGTTTGGGTCGAAGTCCCCGAAGAGCAACTCGGTGGCGTCATGGAAAACCTCAGTAAGCGCAAAGGTAAGGTCACTAACATGGAGCACCACAACTCTGGTGTAACCGTCGAAGCAGAGATCTCCACTCGTGGCCTGATTGGTTTCGAAAGCGACCTAGTTACCATGACCAGTGGTCACGGCGTGATGAGCCACTCCTTCCTAGAGTATCGCCCACACTGTGGTGAGATCGTCACACGCTTGACAGGCACACTCGTCAGTATGGAGCAAGGTAAGACTATGCCATACGCGCTCGATATGATTCAAACCCGCGGCAAGCTCTTCGTTGGCCCAGGTGAAGAAACTTACGCTGGTATGATCGTCGGTGAAAACCCTCGCAAAGAAGACATGCCAGTCAACCCAGCCAAGGCCAAGCAGCTCGACAACATGCGTTCCTCTGGCACTGACAAGAGCATTCAGCTCTCTCCGCCGATCAAGTTTTCCCTCGAGCGTGCGATCGAATACATCGCCCCCGACGAACTCGTGGAAATTACGCCCCAATTCCTGCGCATGCGCAAACGCATCCTCGACGAGAATTTGCGCCGCAAGATGGCTCGCGCTGCGAAGAAATAGGCAAGGCACGCACAACTTTCAAAAGCCCTCCGAGACTAACAGTCCTGAGGGCTTTTTTGTGCCTTTAATAAGCACCTTCTGGGAGGTCTCGCCCTTGAGGCTCGAGTTGTGTTAATTAGCACCACCACCCAAGCGCTCCCGATCTGACGACCGAGGCCACCCGAAAATAACCCTCACCCACCAAGGAATTAGCAAAGAAACCATACCAACAGTTTCAGAATGCGAATATTGATTTAACAGCCATCCCGCGCATACTGCTAAGGTGATAAAACCAAGGAGCCTACGTCACCGCCTCGAAAAACTGCCAAAGCATTGGTTTTGATTCATAAATGGACACCCAAGGTCAACTGCCTCCCCGACCAAGACAAAGGCGAACACGGTCATTTGATCCTAAATTTTGCGGACGACGACAGCAGCAAAATAGCCGCCCTAGGCAAAGACCGCGAAAACAAAAGCTACCGCTTTCGAGTCAAGAAAAGCCCATGGCTCGGTCAGGTCACCTATCCAGGTAAAGCCGACAACAAACCTGCGATCATCATGACTCTGCCGATCGCAAAAGACCGCCTCGCCATCAACGGGCATTCCCCCGAGCAGCCCTATTCATTTAAATAGACAGCTGAAGCCATTAAACGTGGACCAATTTAATACCACATCCTTATGGGATATAGCCACTAGCTTTTAACTGCTGCCTCCTGATTCTTTTTTAAAAGGTGGACATCCCACCAATGCTCTAACACATCAGACATCACGCGCTTTTTAGCGCGTCGCGCACACATGGCAAACATCGGCAAATTTAATACACTCCGCATCGTAGAACCCTCCGACCACGGGCTTTATCTCGATGGCGGCGAACACGACACTATCCTTCTCCCGACTCGCTATGTCACACCCGATATGAAGGTCGGTGACGAGATCGAAGTCTTCATCTACAATGACTCAGAGGATCGGCTCGTTGCTACTACAGAGACGCCATTCGCGCAGGCCGGCGAATTTGCCTACCTCGAAGTAATCAGCGTCAACGAACGAGTTGGCGCGTTCCTCGATTGGGGGCTCAGCAAAGATCTGTTCTTGCCGTTCCGCGAACAAGGCGACCTCTTTTTCACCGTCGGCGATGGTGCGATCGTGGCCGTGTATGTGGATGAATACACCAATCGTATCGTGGCATCCACCCGCCTGCATCGCTACCTTTCAAACACCACGCCCGCCTATGAGCCGAATACTCCGGTAGATGTACTCATTTACGGCGAATCTCCGCTCGGGTTCAAAGCTATCATCGACAAGCAGCATCGCGGACTGCTCTACTACGCCGAAACTTCTGACAAGCTAGAGGCAGGCGATCAATTTACTGGTTACATCAAAAAAGTGCATAGCAACGGCAACATCGACCTCCGCCGCGATCCTGCTGGTCGTCAGCGCGCTGATAATTTCTCCGCCGTCATTATGGAAAAGCTAGTAGCAGCGGACGGTTGCATGCCGTTTAACGAGAAGAGCACATCCGAATCTATTCGCGAAACCTTCGGCATGAGCAAAAAAGCATTTAAACAAGCATGGGCCGTATTGATCAAAGCCGGAAAAGTCACAGATCGCTTTGAGACAGAATTCCTGACATTACGCTCAAAATGGAATGGCCAGATGTTCATTGAAAAAATCCCAGATTACTCAACCAAACAGCGACACCGTAAAGGCTAAAACCCGATAAGAAATCACTGGTTCCCTAGTTCGTTCTTCACTCTACGCTCGTTCGTCATCCTAATGAACCTAAGCCCAGGCTAGGAACATTGCCACTTTCGAACTTTAAAAAACTCTAACTTTCCCACTCCTTTAAAATGCTCTCATTTAATCTTTTCAATATTCCTATCCGCATCCTACCTTGGTTCTGGATTACCATGGCTCTGATCGGTGGCGGCTTAGGCGCCAACGATTCTCTAAGCATACTCAAAGTCCTGATATTTGTCCTAGCAGGTCTCATATCAATCTTGGTACACGAGCTCGGCCATGCGCTGACTGTCCGAAAATTCGGCCTACCCACCGCGATCACACTGCAAGCCTTCGGTGGCTACGCCTCGTTCCCAGAAGGGCAACTGAGCCGCAAGCAATCCTTTCTCGTTACCGCCGCAGGTCCTGGACTTCAGCTAATACTTGGCCTAATTTTACTAGCGGCCTACTTCTTCGTTCCGATTCCTAAAGAATCACTACTCTACACACTTGTAGCTGACTTAGCCGGGATCAGCATCATTTGGGCTGTGCTCAACTGCTTGCCCGTCTACCCCATGGACGGCGGCCAGATGATGGCAGCCGCGCTCGGACCGCAACGTGCCCACTTTGTACACCTAATCAGCGCAACTGCTGCCCTACTCATCGGTTTAGCCGCTTACTTCTTCTTGAATTCTATTCTGCTGCCATTGTTCATGGCCCTATTTGCTTGGCAGAACTGGCAATCCTTTCAGTCACGGACGAGTAAGCCGTAGGGAGCCTACGCTTGCGGCGGCGCCATCGTGCTGGTTGACATACAAGCGCTGACCGTTCCAAGCAACGACCTTCGCGGACTCCGACTAGTGAGACAACGCAAGGATGTCTACCCGCGCCAATACGCGATACGTGCGGCGACTTGCTTCGGCCCAGGCATACCGGTCTTCTCACGTGCTTCGAGCGCACGCTTCAGATCAAACACACTGGCCCAATCCTCGGCCAACTTTGAGTGGATCGGTGCCACTTGATCATAAGGCAAGTCATTGAGCGGTATCTCAAGCTTTTCTGAAAGTCCGACCAGAGCACCGACCACATGATGCGCCTCACGAAATGGCACCGCGCGTTCGACCAAATAATCAACCACGTCCGTCGCCAAGAGCGCAGGATCAGCCACAGCCTTTGCACAGCGCTCTACGTCCGCTTCGACACCGACCATACACGCTGCCACGCAGTCGAGCATCAGTTGCGTCTGATCAAACGAATCAAACACTGGCGGCTTATCTTCCTGTAAATCACGGTTATACGTCAGCGGCAGACCTTTGACCATGGTCAGCAGCATCTGCAGGTTACCAGTCAAACGCGCCGATTTACCGCGGATCAATTCAAAGGCATCCGGATTTTTCTTCTGCGGCATCAAACTAGACCCGGTGGTAAACGCATCCGGCAAACGGACAAAGCTAAACTCTGCACTGCTCCACAAAATAAAATCCTCCGAAAGTCGCGAGAGGTGCACCCCGATCATCGCGCAGGTCGAAGCAAAACTAATAAAGGTATCGCGATCACTGACCGCATCCATGCTGTTTTGCGTAATCCGTGGATTACCCTCCGCATCCACAAAGTTCAATTCGCGGGCCACGAACTCGCGATCAATTGGTAGCGTCGTGCCAGCAATCGCACCCGAACCGAGCGGGCACACATTGGCCTGATCAAACACCTCTGTCATCCGCTTGCGGTCGCGGTCAAACATTTCCACATACGCAAGTAGGTGATGTGCCATAGACACTGGCTGTGCGCGTTGCAAATGCGTATAGCCAGGAATGATCACCGCCTGTGTGCGATCGGCTAGATCGACCATCGCCGCGATCACTGAGCTGAGCGACGCATCCAACTTTGTACAGGCATCCTTGAACCACAGACGCATATCGGTGGCGACTTGATCATTTCGGCTGCGCGCGGTGTGCAGCTTGGCAGCGGCAGGCACTCGCAATGTCAGCGCATGCTCGATATTCATGTGCACATCTTCCAGCGCCATGTCCCAAGTAAACTGTCCAGTTTCAACTTCGCCCAAGATCACGTCCAATCCAGCATGGATCGCATCGCGCTCCTCAGCATTGATAATACCCACGTGTGCGAGCATCGCGGCCTGCGCCTTGCTGCCCTGCACATCAAATACAGCCAGGCGTTGATCGAACGAAACTGATTCGCCGATGCGTAACATCAATTCTGCAGGTCCCTCTGAGAACCGGCCACCCCATGTCGCTTGTTTTTGTCCGTTTGCCATATGGATGTAGACTGTTCCCTCCCGTCTGGCATTTGGCAAATCTAAAGCATGACTCGACATAAGATGTGCGAGCACACGCAGCATCATTGACTGCGTATCATAGTAATGCCCCTCAATGTAAGCTCGGTGGTGCCGTTATCGAAGTATTCCTGTTAAATAGCAGCTAGCTGGCTTTGCACCCGGGTATAAAGCGTCGCAGCATTCGGGCAAGTGCACCCAACTCTTCGAACTTCAATAGATATAACAGGCCTAGATAGAGCGCCGCGCCGCCTGGCACGAACACACCGACGATGACCGCGGCGTTTAGTTTATCGGCCAGATCGAAACTCAGCACCAGCACGTGGCCCATCACGCAGAACAAGCCCATCGCCACGCCGGCACAGAGCACTTTAGCAAAGGCATCGCGCAGCTGCGAAAAACCCACCTTGTCGCGACGCTTGGATAAGGCACGCCAGAGACAGATCGACTGTACCACTGCCGCGAGCACATTGCCAGCTGCCAAACCACTCGCACCGTAAAACTGCATTAGCACCAAGCCGCAGATTAAATTCACCAGCAAGCACAGTCCCGCCACTCGAACCGGTGTCTTCATATCTTTACAGGCATGTAACCCGCGAGTGGCAAACGTCGCCGCAGAGTAAAATGGTAGGCCTAAGCCATAGATCGCAATCAGCGGTATGGTTTGCGCGACGTTCTGAGTATTAAATGCGCCCCATCGAAACAGCAGTTCCAATATCGGCCCACCAAGAACCACTAAGCCGATACCGGCGGGCAGCGAGATCGCTACCACCAGACGCATGCCCTGGGTCAAGGCGCCAGCGAAGGCATGGTTATCTTTATCTGACACTGCCCGTGCCAACAGCGGAAAAAAGACGGTGGCCACCGCGACCGTAAAAATACCCAACGGCAACTCCATCAACCGACTGGCGAGGTAGAGCACCGATACTGCCGACTCATCCAACGAATATGCCAACAGCCGCGACACCAAAATATTAATCTGTAAGATGGCCGCCCCCATCAGACCTGGTAAAAACAATCGCCACAGCTCACTCATTTCGTTAGCGCCGCGCGATTCGATGCGAGGACGCCAGCCTTGACGCGCCAAATCCCACGCGGGCATCAGCAACTGCAATAATCCACCAAGCAACACACCAGCACAAAGCCAATACACTATCTGCGCCTGATCCTGATTCAGCCAAATGCCCGAGGCTAAGGCAGTAATCATCGCAAGGTTGAGCAGTATTGGCGTGCTGGCGGCGATCGCGAAACGCCCGAGCAAATTGAGGCCCGCGGAAAAAATCGCTGCGAGACAAATGAAAATCATATACGGCAACAACACTACTGCCAGTTCTGCTCCCAGCGCCCAACGGTCGAGCAGCATCCCGCTACGGGCTAGCGAACCAAATAACACCATGCCACTGACAACTAAAGCCGACAGTATGATCAACAGACGCAGCAGCACTTGATTAAAAAAAGCAAAGGCTTCGGAACGTCCAGCGCGATGCAGCACATCCGAAAAGATCGGCACCAACGCCGAAGTCAGGGCGCCTTCCCCGAGTAAACGGCGAAACAAATTGGGCAAAGTAAATGCCAGAATAAACGCATCATTCCAAGCGCTCGCCCCAAGTGCCGCGAAAATAAGAATATCACGGACCAAGCCAAGCACGCGCGAGCCGACCGTCGAAAGACTGACAACTACGATATTTTTAAGATTTTTGAACATAATTGGGCGTCGGCGACATACAAAACCAACCAAATACAAGAAACTACTTCAGAAAAAACTTTGGCAATTGTATATTTCATGCTCTACCAAGAAGATGTTTTTAACTTTTATCTCTCTGGCAGGGTCAATCGCCCTTCTTAATTTCATAATAATCTCTCTCATTTAAATACGATGCCACTTATCGCTAAACTTGCCGAACGCCTCAAACGTCACCCGAAACGTGTGGTTTTTCCCGAAGGCGCCGACCCACGAATCTTACAAGCCGCACGTAAATTTGCCACACGCGGCCTAGGTATTCCAATTCTACTGGGTGATCGCGCACAAATTAAGTCCAACGCCGAGAAGCTCGACATCAGCCTCGAGCACATTCGCATCATCGAGCCCCGCCGCAGCAGCGAATGGGGCAACTTCGTCAGCAAATTTCAAGGGCTACGTCGCTTCAAGAAAATGGCAGAAAAAGAAGCCGAGGACTACTTGGACAACACCAACTACTTTGCGACCCTCATGCTCGCCACCGGACAGGCAGACGCCATTGTATCTGGCGCGACTAGTAAAGCATCCAGCTCACTGCGTCCATTGTTGCAGATTATCCCCCTACAAGAGAACGTCGCCAATATGTCTTCGCTCAACATCTTCGACCTCGAAGACCCTGAAACCGGTAAAGACCGCGAATTGTTCCTTGCCGACTGCGCCGTCATTCCAGATCCCACAGCCGCACAACTCTGTGACATAGCGGTTACCTCAGCAGCGCTAAGCTACCACTTGACCAACAGGAAACCTCGAGTCGCGCTGCTCAGCTACACCAGTAAAAGTGTCTCTAGTAAAAATCCGACAGTGGCTAAGATCAAGGCCGCCACGATGATGGCACGCAAAAAAGCCCAGGAGCTCAACATCCCGATGGACATCGATGGCGAACTGCAGGTCGATGCCGCACTCGACCCAATCGTGGCGAGCAGTAAGAACATCGAAGGTACCGTCGCCGGCCATGCCAACGTGCTAATCTTCCCAGATCTACACTCGGCTAACATCGCTTCTAAACTGGTCCACGTGTTGACTCGCGCACGCAACTATGGACCGATTCTGACTGGCCTAAATAAGCCCGCAGCTGAAATCAGCCGAAGTGCCACAGCCAGCGATATCTTTGGCACTGCTGTCATGGTCGCCTCGCAAGCGATTGATCATAAGCTTCTCTATCCGACTGGAAGTGACGAATTGAACGAAGACGTCACCATAATAGACTAATCTCGATCATGCCTTGAACGCTTCGATATCCGCAAACCGACCAAACGATGCCCCAGTCAGACGACACCGAACTCCTCACCGCTCCTAGGAATACCACCACTAAGCGTATTTTTATTGCCGCGACGCGGATGAATGATGGCAAGACGACTACCAGCTTAGCGCTGTTTGCCGCGTTGCGCAGTTTTACACCGAAGGTTGGTTTCATTAAGCCAATCGGGCAACGCTTTGTTGATGTCGAAGGTCACCAGATCGACGAAGACTCTATACTGCTTGATAAGATCTTCGACGTCAAAGTGCCAATTGGTGCGATGAGCCCAATTGCGATCCATTCGAGCTTCACCCGCGAATTCTTAGATGAACCAAACAAGAATCATGCGATCGTTGTCGACAAAATGTGCCGCGCATTCGACCGCGCCGCTTTCGAAAAAGATTATATTATTATTGAAGGCTCAGGCCATGCGGGTGTGGGCTCGGTATTCAATTTGTCCAACGCAGACGTCGCCAAGCGACTCAAAGCCAAAGTTATTATCGTCGCGCGCGGGGGTATTGGGCGTCCAATTGACGAAATAGCGTTGAACAAAGCTCTATTTGCACAAGCAGGCGTGGAAGTCATTGGCGCAATTATTAATAAAGTCGAAGCTGATAAATTGGCGATGATCGAGAAATACAGCCAAATCGCTCTTGAGCGGATGGGCATTCCATTACTCGGCTGTATTCCGGTAGAAAAAAAACTGACTGTACCAAAGCTCAATCAAGTGGTCGATGAGGTGAATGGTCGCTGGCTGAACGGCCGCGAGCACGGGGCCACAGAGCGAGTCGACCAAGTCTTGATTGGCGCAATGGCCGCGAAAGGACTCGTCGACCTGCTGGAGCGAGGTTCACTGATCATCACTCCGGGCGACCGCGAAGACATTCTGCTCGGCGCCATCGCCGCTGAAAGTATTGCCGGCGAAAAAGTCGTTTCCGGAATTATTCTCACTCGCAATGTGCTTCCGCATCCGAAGCTAATGGAGATGATCTCAAAAACCAACATTCCCGTGATCATCTGTCAGGACGATAGCTACGCCGTGGCATCAAAGATCAATCAAATGACGGTCAAGACGCAGCCCAGTGATACCGATAAGATTCCAGTCATTAAAAACCTAATTTCAAAAAACATCGATCTCGATTTGATCGCCAGCGCCTTCCAAACCGAAAGCAGCATTGCGGGGAGCCTCTCGGCCGATCAGTAAAAATCATTCAAACGAGTGCAAACTTCTGGTATCTTTGCTCGACGCACTAGACCAGACCCAATAAAGCTCACGCTTACCTTTTAACATGCCAAAGAAAAACGACACACTCACCTTCGAGGACGCCCTTGAACGCCTTGAAGCCATCCTTGAATCCATGGAAAGTGGTGACACACCGCTGGCAGATCTGGTTGCTAAATTTGAAGAAGGTTCCAAGCTCTTAACAAATTGCCAGCAGAAGCTCAAAGAAGCGGAACTGAAGATCGAACAGCTAAATATCAAGACCGGTGAGGTCGAGTCTTTCGAGGACGATAGCACCCAGGCCTAGTCTCATACGGTACACATCGCGTAACGCACACCAGCACAATTTGTAGTATGGCCTTATTAGAGCGCATTCAATCTCCTGACGACGTAAAAAAACTATCCGAGACAGAGCTAGCAGAACTCGCCGCCGAGATACGTGAACGCATCATCTCTGTCACCTCGCAAAACGGTGGACATGTGGGGCCAAATCTCGGCGTGATTGAGCTCACTATCGGCCTGCATCGAGTCTTTAACTCGCCGAAAGACCGCTTCGTATTCGACGTATCCCACCAGGGCTATGTACACAAGCTCCTCACTGGCCGCAACGGTGCATCGTTCGAAAAAATTCGCCAATGCAACGGCCTCAGCGGCTTTTTGAACCGAAGCGAAAGCGAACACGATGCTTTTGGCGCAGGCCATGCCGGCACCGCACTGTCAGCCGCACTCGGTATGGCCGTTGCGCGTGACAAGCGCGGCTCAGACGAGCATGTCGTCGCCCTTTGCGGAGACGCCGCCTTCACCTGCGGCATCACCATGGAAGCGCTCAACAACGTCGCTACCTCGACCAAGCGCCTAATCATCATTCTCAACGACAATAAATGGTCGATCGCAAAGAATGTCGGTGCGCTACCACGCTATTTCAACGAGCTGATCACTAATCCCCTCTACAACAGGCTGAATGACGACTTCGAATCACTGCTGCAAAAAGTTCCGGGCGGCGATACCCTCATTCATTTCGGATCAAAGTGGAAGAAGGAGACTAAGGACTTCTTCGTACCATCCTCACTATTTGAGAAATTCAACGTGCGCTATATTGGGCCCATCGATGGTCACGACCAGAAGCAGGTCGAGCATTACCTCGAGTTCGCCAAACAAGCCGAGCAGCCGGTATTACTCCATATTTTGACCACTAAGGGCAATGGCTACGAGGTCGCCATCCAAAACCCCGAGCGCTTCCACGGCGCAAGCCCCTTTGACATTAAGACTGGCAAAGGTGCACCATCAACCGCCGTCACTGCGCCAAAATATCAAGACGTAATGGGCCGAACCCTAGTCAAACTAGCCAAGGCAGACAAAAGCATCGTCGGTATCACCGCGGCCATGCCAGCTGGCACTGGGCTCAATATTCTAGAGAAAGAACTACCAGATCAATTCATCGATGTCGGTATCGCCGAAGAGCACGCGGTGCTCTCTGCAGCCGGCATGGCCACCTCCGGATTTCATCCAGTTTGCGCAATCTACTCGACCTTCTTACAGCGCGCCTTCGACCAGCTCATCCACGACGTCGCCCTACAAAATTTAGCAGTGATGTTTTGCCTGGACCGCGCGGGTCTCTCGCCCAACGACGGCGCGACGCACCACGGCTTATTTGACCTCACTTATTTGCGCAACATTCCAGGCGTAATTGTCATGGCTCCCTCTAACGAAGACGAGCTTGCCGATATGATGGCCACCGGCATCGCTTATCAAGGCCCCAGTTTTGTGCGTTACCCACGCGGCGAAGCCATTGGCACGCCGATCAAAGAGATACCCAAAGCCCTCGAAATAGGCAGAGCCGAACGCCTACAAGAACATGGCGAAATCGAAATCTGGGCAATCGGTTCGATGGTCGCTGATGCAGAGCAACTCGCTCAACAGCTTCACGCAAACGGCATTCAAGCCGGCGTGATAAATGCACGCTTCGTCAAGCCACTCGACACCGAGCTACTGCTGTCTTCCGCACAAGGCTGTCGACTGATCGTCACGATGGAAGATAACGTCATCAGCGGGGGCTTCGGTAGCGCGATAATGGAAGCGCTGCAAGACGGCGACTGCTTACGCCCCGTCGAGCGTATCGGCTGGCCCGATGTATTTGTCGAACACGGCAACTCCGTGGCCGCCCTGCGCAAGCGCGTCGGTCTCGACCCCGATTCGATTCTACAAAAAGTGCTCATGCGCTACCGAGTCTGCTGCAAGTAACGGTGAAACTCTATTTCTAGGCGTGAGGCTTGCCACACCTTTGACCTTCCAAAGAGGGCGTGACCACTTTAATCTGCTGGTATGCAGTTATTAAAAACGCCTCTCCTCCTCGCATCCATCCTCGCATTCGGCAGCTCAGCGCTGAGTGCAGACGTGACGCTCCCTAATATTTTTGGTGATCACATGGTGCTCCAGCGCGAACAAGCCAACCCCGTCTGGGGCAAAGCTGATCCAGGCGAAGGAGTGATCGTCTGCATCGATGGACAGAGGCACTCTACCACCGCTAGTGACGATGGCACATGGCGTGTTGAGTTAGATGCGATGACAGCGAGTGCCGATCCAAAGGTACTTCAGGTCTCAGGTCTCAACAATCAGGTTTCCATTTCAGACGTGCTCATCGGCGAGGTCTGGATCTGCTCAGGGCAATCTAATATGCAGTGGTCGCTCAGTAATACCTACAATGGCGCAGTCGAAATCGCTGCGGCGAATCATCCACAAATTCGCCTCATTTCCGTGCCGCATGTCGGCTCACAAGAGGCACAGGATAACTTCAACGGCGCATGGGAACCCTGCACTCCAGATTCCGCCCGCAACTTCTCCGCAGTTGGCTACCTCTTCGGCAGTCGCATTAACAGAGCACTCGGCGTGCCAGTCGGCCTGATTGACAACGCATGGGGCGGCTCCGCGGCTGAAGCATGGGTACCACGCAATGTGCTCGAATCCGACGGCGGTTATACGGAGCTACTAGGTTCGTGGGATGAACGAGTCGCGGCTTATACAGACGAGATGCATGCTACGAAGGTGGCCCAATTTCAAGCCTGGAAAACAGCCGGCAGACCTAAACCGAATCAGCGTGCACCCAGAGATTTCCGCTCCGGACAACATCGCCCTGCAAATCTCTTTAATGGCGTATTACACCCAACTATTGGCTACGGCATGCGCGGCGTCATTTGGTATCAGGGCGAGTCCAATGCCCAACGTGCCTATCAATATCGCAGTCTTTTCCCGCTACTGATCACCACTTGGCGGGAACTCTGGCAACAAGGTGACTTCCCTTTTTATTGGGTTCAACTCGCTGACTTTATGAATGAAAACACGCAGCCGCGTGAAAGCTGGTGGGCTGAGCTCCGTGAAGCACAAAGCATGACACTCAGCCTGCCCAATACTGGGCAAGCCGTCATTATCGATAGCGGCGAAGGGCATGACATTCACCCTCGCGATAAAACCACGGTCGCTAATCGCCTCGTACGTCTGGCCTTGGCCAACGACTACGGCTACCAGATTGACTCACAAAGTCCGCGCTACCACTCAATGCAAGTCAAAGACGGCGCTATCGCAGTCACCTTTGACCATATCAGTGCGCAAGGGCTCACTACATTCGATGTAAAATACCCGACCGGTTTCGCGATCGCTGGCGAGGACAATGTCTTCGTCAACGCCGACGCTAAGATTATCGGCAAGAACAAGGTGTTGGTATCTAGCAAAATCGTACTCAAACCAGTTGCAGTTCGCTACGCGTGGGCGGACAACCCGGTGGCCAATTTACAGGACCGCAACGGTCTACCCGTCACCCCCTTTCGTACCGATGACTGGCCCGCTAGCACTGTCAATAATATCAAATAGCCTGCACTAGGTCTTCATCACTATGCAGAATGAATGCCAATTCTCGGCATGTAGGCGCTACCGTTATACCCTGCTGCATCGCTGGGACGAACTGTTTGCGCGTCGGCGCGCACTGTTCATCTGCCTAAATCCATCCACCGCCGACGAAAATCAGCTGGACCCCACCCTCAAACGGATCAAATCATTTTGCGGCCGACTCGGAGCCAATGAGTTTTTAATGCTCAATATCTTCGCCTACCGCGCGACCGACCCCAAGGATATGATGGCAGTCGAAGATCCCGTCGGCCCAGACAACAATGCCAGCATCCAGTCCGCCATCACCGAAGCCTACGACCTGAATAACGGGCACTTAGACATCGTCGGCGGCTGGGGCAATCACGGGCTCCACCAGGATCGTCAAAATACGATTTTAGAGCTACTTGCCTCCTACCGCGAACAACCCAACTTAAATATTTCCTGCCTCGGCAAAAACGCCAACCAAACCCCCAAGCACCCGCTCTACATCGCAGCGAATCAAGCCTTTGAAGTGCTATAGCCGACACTCAAGTCTGTCCACGCAAGCCAGGCCAGTGACACAGACATTACTGTCTATCCCCGTAACCAATGTCACTTTATTAGTATTAGAGGCTACGTTAACCTAAAAATAAATATTATAAATGAATGTTATCAATAGAATGATACTGAGTAACTTATGTTTGCTAGTCACGCTCTCACCAATGTGCCAAGCTGAGGTTAAGAATTCGGCAACGCTCAAGAACAATGCCGAGCGACTCGAGGAGTTCATGGATTGGGGGCTGGGGATGTTCCTCCACTGGAGCCTCGATTCTGAACTGGGGAGTGTCATCTCCCACAGCATGGTTGGCGCATCTGATGATTATTTAGATCGATATATCAATGAGCTGCCGAAGTATTTCAACCCCACAGACTACGACGCCGAAGAATGGGTTAAACTGGCCAAGCTGGCAGGTGTCAAATACATGGTTCTAACCACTAAGCACCATAACGGATTTTGCTTGTGGCCAACGGAAACAACCGATTTCTCGATTTCCCAAACCCCTTATAAGAAGGATATCATACGGCAGTATGTCGATGCTTGCCGGAAATATGACATGAAAGTGGGGTTCTATTTTTCGCCGGAAGACTTCCTTTTTATTCATAAGCAAGGATATGAGATCAGGCGTAAGAGCACGCATGCAAATATTTCTACGAATCCAGAATTGCTGGCGCATAACATGCTACAGATTAAAGAGCTGTTCAGTAACTACGGTCCAATAGATATCGTGTTCTTGGATGCGTTCGACAACAAACAGATC
Organism: Opitutia bacterium; assembly: GCA_029252625.1. Classification (GTDB taxonomy): domain Bacteria; phylum Verrucomicrobiota; class Verrucomicrobiia; order Opitutales; family Coraliomargaritaceae; genus Lentimonas. The sequence continues at coordinate 22,856 of JAQXBA010000116.1, forward strand.
GGTCAGTACATTCATCAACTTCAACCCGACTGTCTGATTACTCGCGGAGAAATGGAGACTCCAGAGCAATATATTCCGAACAAACCGCTTCCAGGTCCGTGGGAGACCTGCTTTACACTCGGCACACAGTGGCAATACAAGCCCACAAACGAAACTTACAAGTCGGGAGGGACATTAATCAACATACTAATAGATACCCGAGCAAAGGGCGGAAATCTCCTAATTAATGTAGGGCCTGAACCTTCAGGCAAGATTCCAATGGAACAGGAACGAACGTTTCGTGAGCTGGCACTCTGGATGTTTGTTAACGGAGAGAGCATACACGACATCCGCCCCTGCCCTTCAGCCAAAGACGGCGATCTATGGATCACCCGTAGCGCCCAAGAAAGAAGCACGGTGTATGTATTTATTCCCCAAGGGAAAATACTATGGGAAAAAGGTAAACGAAGAGAATATACACTGAAGTCCCTTCGTACGACCAGTGAAAGCCGCATATCTGTACTCGGTCAAAATGATCGCGTTGTCGAGTACTCTAGAATAAATCCGAAATCGAAAATAGAACAAACAGAGCATGGTTTGCGGATCTCTGTTGTTCGCGCCCAGCGTATATACAACAACGGAAAATGGCCGAATCATGTTGTGGTAAAACTCGAAGGGGTTGAGTTTATTTCCGAACAATAAACAAAAAACGGCTCTTTACGGATTTCGGCCATAGCCCTGACGTGCCACAATCAACTTCAGCAGCGCCTCGAAATTTTCGGTGTACTGACTGCAAAGACCGCGCGTACCGGACTGGTCGATATTACCGCCACCAATGCCCCAAGCTTGCATGCCCGCAAGACGAATCGAAGCGACACCGGCACCGCTATCTTCTATGCCGATCACGGAGTGACGTGCCGAATAGGGCAGCCCCAACCCGACACGAAACGCTTCCGCATACAGCCACGGATGCGGCTTCGGTGAGAGCTCGCCGAGCGTACCAGACTCGCCCTTACGCAGCGCGTGCCCCGCTGTAATAATGGTATCGTAGAAATTAGCAGGATCGCCCATGTCGAGCGTTTTGAATGCGTCTAGGATCTCGGGATAGGCCTTCTCGTAGAGGCCGGAAGTGACCAAGCCGAGCTTCACTCCCATATCTTTGAGTTCCAATAGAAAATCCTTAATTCCTGGGGAGGGACGAAATGCACCAGGCTTGCCCTTTCCTGCAAGAATCAACTTCATTTCACGGTGAGTGTGCTCGAAGTAAAAATGACGCGCAGCTTCCACCGATTTCTCTGGGCAGTATTTATTCACGCAATACTGTAAGTGCTCCGAAACTGAGTGACCAGAAACGAACGGAACATCTGAATCTTCGAGTTGGAACTTCGAATCGCCTAATAAACTCGCAACACTGAGCTCGATAATCCAAATCCAGAATTCTTCACTGTGCACCGTAGTACCGTCAAGATCCATCAACACCGCCTGCAGCGGAGCTTCATCGCCCAAGTCATCCACTGGATAATATGCAGGATACCCCATCGCAGAATTAACTAATCCCATCGTATGAGTTTCAAATCCGATAAACTCGACCTTACCATCGCCGGTCGCGGCAACTGCCTGGACATCGGCGTCACCCACAACAAAGTGACCATTCGATGTCGATTGAAGTGCCTGTAGGCCAAGAGCCTCTGCAGAGTTTCCTAAATTTGGGAATTTCATAAAATTAACTAGCAAGACTTTCGGCTTGCAGAGTAAACGTTTTCCCTTCTCATCACTTCTAGTCAAACCATTTCGTTTAAACACTTTTTATTTTCTACTTACTATGCCCGAACAAAAAAACAAGACAGCGATCGTGGTCGCACACACTCACTGGGACCGGGAATGGCGCTATCCGCTATGGAAAAACCGCTCGCTACTCATTGAATTCATGGATTGGCTTCTTGAAATCCTTGAGAACGACCCGGACTATAGTGGCTTCCTACTCGACGGCCAAACCGTATGCATAGAAGATTACCTGGAAATCAAGCCACAGAATCGCGACCGCATAGCCGCACAGGTGAAAGCGGGGAAACTGGCCATTGGCCCATGGTATACCCTGCCCGACCTCTTCCCCATCGCTGGCGAGTGCCTCGTGCGTAACCTCAATAAGGGTATCCGTTTCGCCGAAGAACTCGGCACTTACAATCCAATCGCCTACCACACCTTTGGCTGGGGGCAGACTGCGCAATTCCCTCAAATGTATCAATCCCTCGGCATCGACTATGCCGTCGCCGCCAAAAAAGTATCCAAAAAACGTGCACCGAAGTCTGAATTCATCTGGACCTCTCCAGATGGGTCCGAACTGCTCACCTCGCGCCTAGGCCACTTCACACGTCAAAACGGCTATTTCTACCTACACTTCCCAGTCCGCCTAAATAATATTTACGACGACAACAAATTCGGATGGCAATGGGGGAAGACTGGCGTCTGCTACCACCGGGCCGATGAGAACCTCGCGCTCAATGACTACTTCCGCATCGACCACGAAGATGGCTACTTTAAAGAGAATGTGAAGGACGCCGCTCAGCGCACCTGGGACAACATGGACGAGAGCATAGTCGACGACTACCGCTTACTCATGTGCGGCTGCGACTTTTCCACACCAAATCCTTACCTCCCACGGATGATCAAAGATAGCAATGAAGCGATCGACGACATCAACTTCAAGATGGGCTCCTTACAGGAATACTTCGGAGAACTAGAGAACCGTATCGACCGCAGCCAAGTGCCAGTCGTCGAAGGCGAACTCCGCGACGGTGAGCCCTGTGGCGCTTCTGCCAACGCACTCTCGACCCGCATCCATATCAAGCAGTTAAACAAGCAAGCGGAAAACATCATGATGCGCCGCACCGAGCCACTCGCTGCCGCAATGTTTGCACTCGGCGCAGGACACTCAGATGGGTTCTTCAAAAAAGGTTGGAACTACCTACTTAAAGCACATCCTCACGATTCGATCAATGGTGTAACTCAAGACAAGACGGTCGACGATAATATCTATCGCCTCAACCAAGCTATCGAAATCGGCGAAACGATTTATGAAGACAGCGTTGCTAGCCTGCTCAAACGCCTCGACCTTTCCAAGTTCGACGCAGCCGACCAGCTCCTACTCCTGCACAATCCACAACCACGTGCCGTGCGAGAAGTCATTAAGATTGCAGTCGATACACCACAGGAAGACAGCACATGGGCGATCGGCTTCGAAGACACCGACGGCTCACGGCTCAATGTACAAGGCATCGCTCGCGACGAACACAAGCAAGCCGTGCATGATATTGAGGCGCGCCCTTGGCCTTTTAGCGTCGACCGGCACAAGGTTTACCTAGATACTGGTGAGATCCCTGCAGGTGGCTACAAAGTCATCAAAGTCGTCAACGAATCTACTTACTGGCGCGAGGAAGAATGGTGGCCCAACATGCGCAAGAGCGCAGGCAATCGCATCGGTCAGGGGGCCCACCTACTAGAAAACCAGTTCCTTAAGGTCGTCGTCAACTCAGACGGCACCTTCGATCTCACCGATAAGGAAAACGGTCGCGTCATTGAACAGATGCACGCCTTCGAAGACGAAGGTGATACCGGCGATTACTGGGCCTACTACCCACCTTACAACAATCAAAATATTAGCAGTCGCGGCTTTAACTCACGCATCTGGATGGAAGACAACGGGCCACTCAGCGCGACGATCGGCATTGAAACTATCATGCAGATTCCAGCACGTGCCGAGTATGGCAACGTCAAGGTGCAAGGGTACGGCAAGCGAAGCGACGAACTGGTCGACATGAAGATCGTCTCACGCATTACCCTGACTAAAAACAGTCGTCAGCTAAACGTAAAGACTTCGATTGACAACCAGTCAAAGGATCACCGTGTCCGAGTGATGATTCCCACCGACATTAGTTCGGAGTTCTCCGACGCAGCTGGCCACTTCACTGTCGACCGCCGCGGCATCGTGCACGAAGTCGATGCCGACGGTGAGCACTATCCGGAAATGGCACTGCGCCCGATGGCGACCTTCTGCTCCGTCAACGACGGCGCAAACGGCGTCTCCGTGCTCAACAATTGCTTGACCGAGTTCCAACTACTCGACGACGACCGCCACACACTGGCTCTGACCTTGCTACGTTCAGTACGTAACCGTATCTGCACCGAATCGCGCGTATCCTCCGAGTTCCCTGACAAGCTAGGCAGCCAAATGCTCCAGACTATCGACTTCGAATATGCAATCTACCCTCACAAGGGTGATTGGGCCGAAGGTCAGGTGTACGCCGAAGCGGACAAGCTAAATGCCAAGCCAGCTGCAGTACAGATCTCGATGAACAAAGGCGGCGACTTACCCATCTCAGCATCGCACTACGCGATCGACAACGAAGCAGTCGTGATGACTGCTTTCAAGAAGGCTGAAGATCGCGACTCAGTGATTCTACGCCTGCACAATCCAACAGGCGAAGTACAATCGGCCAGCATCACGATCGGCTTGCCAGTCAAGCAAGCATGGTACAACAATCTGAATGAAATGCGCGGTGAAACGCTTAGCCTTGATAACGGCTGCCTACAGTTGTTGGTGCCAGTTGGAAAAATCGTCACCATCGAGTTAGAGTAAAAAACCATAAAAATGTGCGATACCTAGCATCTATATAGAGTGCGGTTTGCATTCGCTGAAAACCCCAGCCATTGGGCCAGAGAAATTGTGACCGCTCCGACACTTTCAGCGAAAAAAAACCACCCGATTTTGGCGGCGCTTTAGGTTTGTCCGTTCAAGACTTATTTAATTGCGGGTGGGCTTAATAATATCAGGGTAATACGTAAACGTTTACTCTTAGTGCACGTAAAACGCATAAGAATAATAACTACAATTCAAAATGAGCCTGATGCCCTTGGGCAAAGGTCCTTACAATAAAACCACATCACAGTAAGTACGAATCTATGAATATACTTCCCTCTAAAACCACACTTACCTTACTCGGCTCTATTCTCTTCGCATTTTGCAGCCAAGCACAAGAACGCCCCAACATCGTCTTCATCTTTAGCGACGACCACGCGACTCAGGCAATCGGTGCCTATGACGGTTTCTTGAAATCAATCAACCCGACACCTGAAATCGACAAGCTTGCAGCACAAGGCATGCTTTTTGAGAACAGTTTCTGCACCAATTCGATTTGCGGGCCCAGTCGCGCTGTCATACAAACTGGCAAGCACAGCCATAAGAACGGTTTCATGGACAACGGCGATTCGTTTGACTGGAATCAACAGACCTTTCCAAAGCTCCTACAAGCCGCTGGTTACCAAACTGCAATTTACGGCAAGTCACACTTGAAGGGCAACCCTCAGGGCTACGACGACTGGGCAGTCCTGCCTGGGCAGGGCCTGTACTACAATCCCGACTTTTTTACACAGGCTGGCAAAATTACTATCGAAGGTTACTGCACCGATATTGTTACCGACATGGCCGTTGACTACCTGGAAAACAAACGTTCATCGGACAAACCATTTATGCTGATGGTGCAGCATAAAGCGCCCCACCGCAACTGGATGCCAGCTCCACGCCACTTGACTCTCTACGATGACATCGAGATTCCTGAACCTGCGACACTGTTCGACACTTGGGAGGACAACGCCCCGCCGGCTCGCCATCAAGAGCTATGTATCATGGATCATATGCATATGAACTATGATTTGTTCCTCGACCTTACACCCGACTTCGTCCCGCCGCCGCCACAAAAGAGCCAAGACCCCTCTGGCTGGCGCAATATGAAGCGTATGACAGCCGAACAAATGAGGGTTTGGCGCGAAGCCTATGGCCCAAAGGATGCCGCCTTTCATGCCGCGAACTTAAGCGGCAAAGAGCTACTCCAGTGGAAATACCAACGCTACGCAAAAAACTATCTCCGGAGCATCAAGGGTGTGGATGAAAGTGTCGGTCGCCTCGTCGCAACGCTCGAAGAACTAGGATTAAGCGAAAACACCATCGTTATCTATTGTTCGGACCAAGGTTTCTATGTCGGCGATCACGGCTGGTTCGATAAACGTTGGATGTATGAAGAATCTCTCAAAATGCCCTTTATTATTAAATGGCCTGGCGTCGTCTCACCTGGTGTAACACGCGATGAAATGATTCAGAATTTAGACTATGCCGAGACCTTTCTCGACATTGCACAAGCTCCCATCCCCGAAGACATGCAGGGTCACTCATTACTGCCACTCTTAAAAGGCGACACTGTCTCCGACTGGCGAAAAAGCATCTATTACCACTACTATGAATATCCGAGCACTCACATGGTGCCACAGCACAATGGCATCCGCACCGAGCGCTACAAACTCATGCACTTCTATGAATTCAATGAATGGGAGTTTTACGACCTGAAAAATGATCTGGAAGAATTGCACAATCTCTATGAGAACCCGGAATTCAAAGCACTCATAGATGCACACAAAGTACAAATGGAAGCACTGCGCAAAGACTATGATGACGACAGCGACTTCTCCGAGCAATCGGACGCATGGAAACATAAGATGCGCCAACCATAGTCAGCCGCACACAGAACAGCAGTGCACAGTATGAATAGTGGGCTCCAATAAGCTCCAGACCGCTAATGTCAGCTTACTAGTTGAGCAACGATTGAGTCTTCAGATAGACGTCGCTAATGGTGAAAGAACTGGTCGACTGAAGTCGTAGATCCGCACCATTACAAGCTTTAGAAAAACGCGCGTCGGGCAATTGTATCTCTACCGTTTTCCAACGGCCAGTTCCATCGCGTTGAATCACTGGACCAGGCTTCCATGCTCCGTGGGCGTTGCCATTGTAGACTTCATCCGAGGTTGAATCATAGAGCATGCGGATCGGATCGTAACCAGAATCATGATACTGAACCACGATTGTCGCTGTAGCAGGTTTCGTTATTTCAGGGGCGACAAAATAGAGAAAGAGCCCCTCAGTTTTGAATGCGGATTGCCCGTCAACCACCACCTCCTCGTACGCCCCGTCACCGACATTGCCGACCTGCATCGGACTTCCCCAATCTGAGACAATATTGGAGGATGGCGATGTCGTTACACTACCAGTAAACGAAGGCATCGGAAATGCGTCGGTCCGAAATGGCGATGCGGGCATACCGTTAACATTATACAAATTGCACAGCGGAAAATTAGCCCAGCCGTAACGCACTGCCACCGGCACACTCACGTGCGGCGAAAAAACCTCAACTGTGTATTGGGAAATGATACGAGCCAGCGCGGGCACGAAGACTTGGTCCTCACCGCAGATAGTAAAGCCTGTCAGCGTGCCGACTTCGGCAATCGCAGGTTCAGGCCCTTGCCCTGGCAAAAATCCAGCGGCACGATTCATTGCCACTCTCCGCGTCTCGAGACCATCACCCACATCAGTAAAACGCAGAAATATACGATCTTGCTTCACCAGCATTTTTTCGAATTTAGGACACCCAGCCTCGATCGTCGGATCATCCAGTGACGCTGCCAGTGTGGCCAAACGATGCCCCACAATTTCTTTTGCTTGCGGGTGAATATCTTGCCCTTCCCCAGCATCTGTGATGACGACTAGACCCGCATTTTGCATCGCTTTAACTGATTGATATTGCGCATCACGCACCCAAGCTCGAGCCTCGCCTAATTGATCCCAAGGAACGACCGCATGCGGTGCTAATTGCACGACAAGAAAAGGAAACTCGTAGCCCCACAAAGCACGCCAGGACGTAATGATATCCGTCTGTAAATCCGCATAGAGTTGCGCCCACCTCGAGTCCGATTCACCTTGATACCAAATCACGCCCTTGATCGCGAATGGAGCCAACGGATAAATAGTACCATTATACAGGTGGGAAGGTGTACGAATTGCACCGGGATTATTTTTTGACTCCTTAAAATTCGGATTCGATGGATCCAGAAAGCGAGCGTATTTAGGGTTAGTTTCTAACAATTCACGCGGTAGCCACGAATTTGCCTGTGTTGCGCCGCGATTGGCATACAATAGACCGATGGGAACTTTAGTGTCCTGTTGTAGTTGCATGCCAAAAAATCCCGCAACTGCCGAAAACTTGGCAGCAAAATCAGGGGTACAGGACTGCCATGTGTTTTTAAAAAATGGATCAATTACGAGTTCCTTGCTCGGATCGGCGCTAGAAATGCCGCCCTCCTTAATTTTAAACAACCGCAAATACGGATTACTGAAGTCGCCTTTAACTTGATCCCATATTAAATAACGATCCATGGTCTGTGCCATATTCGACTGACCACCACACAACCAAACATCGCCGACTAGCACATTATTCAGTGTTTGCTGAATCAATCCATTCGAACTCGAGACGCATAGACTGCGCGGCACCTCGGACGCCTTTAAGTGGGTCAGCGCGACGGACCACTGCCCATGCGCATCCGTTATAGTTGACACTCGTTGACGAGCAAACTCCACAGTTATCTTCGTTCGTGGCAAAGCCGTGCCCCAGACTGGAACCAACTGCTCGCGCTGCAAGATCATGTTGTCCGTGAACAGACTGTTAAGTCCTAAATGCTGAGAGGATTCAGCGTACAATCTAGTTGTAGCGGAACTCGTCATTAGGGCGGCTAAGCAAAATAATTTGCAGAATAGAACTAAGGTATTTTTCATCAATATAGTGGTTTTCAATCACATTTAATGTATCTTTCGATCACTCACAGGTTGCTGCCAAGGAACAGCACCAGCTCGCTTAATCTGGTTTCTCAAGGCGATCGCGAGCTCATTGAATTGTACACGATTTTTCTGCGCTAGATTGTTTTGTTCGCGGGGATCATCTTTTAAATTGTAGAGCTCCAAGGGGCTGTAGGGATTATTCTGCAGCAGCTTCCACTCCCCACGAATCAAGGCTTGATAGGATTTACCGCCATAATCAAAGCCACCTTCACGGCGTACGAAATACAGATCACGCACCGTTTCAATCGAGTCGTCTTGCAAAATATCGACGAGGCTCTGCGCATCCAGATCCGCTGCAACCGAACCACCCGCAAGTTGTATAAGAGTCGGAAAAATATCAAACACCAATCCATTATAGTCACTGACCGCACCAGCTTCGACATGCCCAGGCCAGCTCAGCATAAAAGGCACCCGTAAGCCGCCATCGTAGTGACTTTGCTTACCGCCGCGCCAGGGGTCGTTACTCTGCGCGTAATGAAGTGCCCCACCATTATCCGAAGTAAAAATAACAATCGTCTCGTCCGATAAACCGGTTGATTTCAGCGAATCTAAGAGACGCCCGACCGAAGCATCTAAGTGCTCGACAAAGGCAACATTCATCGCGCGTTTCAATTCGAGATCAGGCGATCTGGCTTGCACGCGCCGAAGCCATTCGCCCGGTGGCTCAATCGGAAAGTGTGGAGCATTATAAGCCAAATAAAGAAAGAAGGGTTTACCGTCTTCGCTGGCTCGCGCCTGGAAGTATTCGCACGCCCAATCTGTAAATACATCAGTCGCATGGCCTGTGGGCTCAATGACTGCAGCATTCAATCGCATATAATTCTGCCCATGCCGGCGATGCGTCGTGTAGCTATCCATCATATCGCCAAGAAAGCCGTGAAATAAATCGAAGCCTCGCTCGTTTGGTGTATTAGGAGACTGCAAGCCGAGGTGCCATTTCCCAATCAACGCGGTTTGATATCCGATCTCCCGTAATTCGCCAGCCAAGGTGGGCGTTTCAGGATCGAGCCAACCCCAAGAGTTGTCTAGATCAGTTCGAATGACCCCTGGCACCCCCACTCGATCTGCATAACGTCCAGTCAGAAGTGCGGCACGTGTGGGCGAGCACACCGTGCAATTCGCCCGCATATTGCTGAACAACATACCGCGCGCCGCAAGCCGATCAATATTTGGCGTGCGCACATCGGACTCGTGATAAGTGGAGACGTCTCCGTAGCCGAGATCGTCGGCGAGGATGACGATCATGTTTGGCTGCGCTTGCTCAACCGCCGATGCGTTTGAACCGACCGTCAACATCCATACAGCAAAAGCCGACCTCAGAAAAAATCTAGTACATGCTTTCATAGTTTGCTGTAAAATATAATTAACGACTTGAATCTGCGGTACGATAACCATCGATGATCCCTTGCATACGCTCGACAATCTCAGGGTGGTCGGCGAGCAGGTTCTTTGTCTCCGACGGGTCCGCAACGAGATCGTAGAGTGCAGGCTCGGCCTCTCTTTTTAAATTGCGGCGTAGCCCATCCGGCACGTTATCAGGGAATTTACCATCCACATACTTCCATTTCCCATGTCGAAGCGCTTGCAGTCCGCCTACATTGGTAGTGACCATGGCAGGTCGTGTCTCTTGAGGCTTGCCCTGCAAGGTCGGCATAAAACTGATGCTATCAGGAGCCTCTTCGGCGGTCGGCACTGCGCCGGAGACGCCTTCCACCAAGGTGGCATACAGGTCGACGATGTTGACCATGCGGTCATTTATAACCGAGGCGGCCACGTTGCCATCCCACCTCACGATCAAAGGCACACGCGCACCGCCTTCATAGATCGTATGCTTGTCGCCTCGATAAATACCGTTCGCAAGCAAACCAGCATCACGAGCCTGATTTTCGGGACGACTTGATTTTCCGCCGGGGATATCGCCGCCGTTGTCAGCCGTAAAAATGATCAAGGTGTTTTCCGCAATGCCCTCATATTCCAAGGTGTCGATCAAGCGGCCGACCGAGAGATCGAGATCTTGAATAAAATCACCATACGCACCACAACCACTGGCCCCTCGCATCATCTCCGATGGCACGATTGGATGATGGGTCGCGCCAGGCGCAAAGTAGAGAAAAAACGGCTTGTCAGGATGGCCACGGTGCTGCGACTTAATCCAATCGATTGCCTTATCCGTCATGTACGCCTGCGCATTCTCACGAGCGCGCTGCGGTGCATCGAGCCCCACATAAGGTGTGCCGTAAAAACTTTTACCATAGGGGCTCAACTTCTTCGAGCGTAGACCATAGACACCATCGTTCTCGATCCAAACACGAAGCATGTCATCGAGATTCTGCGGCAGTCCAAAGTGATAGTCGAAACCGACATCATTCGGCCCAGGGCTTAGCGTATCAGTGTAGTCGGTTGGCGACTTGTCACCGTATCCAAGGTGCCACTTGCCGATCTGAGCAGTTTGATATCCCAACTGCTGAAAATACTTCGGCATCGTCATACGATCCGACTCCACAAGCATCGGATCAAAAACATTGACCACTCCAAAAGGTAAAGACCCGCGCCATGCGTAGCGGCCCGTCAATAGTGCGTAACGCGTCGGCGAGCAAATAGAGCCAGGTGTATTTGCATTGGTAAAGATCATCCCCTCCCCAGCTAGACGATTCAGGTTTGGAGTACGCACCAGCTCCTGCGGCGCCCCATAGGCGTTGATACTTCCTATTCCAAAATCGTCGGCCATGATTAGAACAACATTCGGCTTTGCCGATGCTATGCTAGCCAAAGCAATGGCCGCTAAAGTAATTGATAAGCGCTTCATAATATAACAGGGATTTACAAATTAATCAGATCGATATTTTCTCGTGAAAATGCCAGTAAATCCTACAAATAAAAACTTCACATATCCTAGGACAGCATGATGCATATTTACCAAGCAAAGTAGTGGTCAATTCACTGTTTAGGCATTACGAAAATTGTATTCAACCACATAGATGTCTTACTTTCAATCAAAAGAGTTAAACGTTTACTTAAATTAAAAATTATGCAGACTAAAACGATGTTACGGTTCAATTTCCACTCCTATAAAAAACTACTCTGTTGCGCGAGTTTACTCATGGCACTGAGCACCTTAGCTGTAGCAGAGTTGGTGACAGAGAAGCCGCTGAACGTGCTGATGATCGTGATTGATGATTTACGCACGGAACTCAACTGTTATGGAGTCGATTTGGTTCACTCGCCCAATATTGACCGCTTGGCACAAAAAAGCATGCTGTTTAATCATGCCTATGCACAGTATCCGGTTTGTAACCCGAGCCGCTCATCCTTTCTCTCTGGCCTGCGTCCCGACGAAGTCGGCATTACTTCAAATTCGCTACCTTTTCGACGCATCCAACCGGATTTGGTGACTCTGCCACAATTGTTTCGTGAAAACGGCTATTTTACCGCGGGGCTGGGCAAAATCTTTCACCTTAGCGTCGACCATCCCGAAAAACGCGTGCTCTTCGAAGAGCCACAATCCTGGGATTATTTCTTTGATGCACTCGGCCAGACTACAAAGTTGGGGCGCACAGGCGAAGGACGTGATCTGAGCGGCGGCACAATCCCATGGGCGAATTGGAAGGCCGCCGAAGGAGGTGATAGCGACCAGCCCGACGGCATCAACAATGCAATGGCTCTGCGGGTGCTCGAAGACCATAAAGACAAGCCGTTTTTCATTGGTTACGGCATCCACAAACCACACGACCCTTTTATCGCGCCGAAAAAATATTTCGAGCACTACCCAAAGGGCAGCACGCAACTCGCTGATGAGCCAGAAGATCGCTCCAAGCGGGCCAAGTTAGCCATTCCTAATGATGAATTTTTTGAGATCTTTACCGACCAAGAGCGCATGGAATTTAAACGCGCCTACCAGGCGGGTGTCAGCTTTGCCGATGCTCAAGTAGGAAAGATTCTTGATGCGATGGATCGCCTCGAACTCTGGGACAATACCATCGTCATTCTGATGGGCGACCACGGCTATCATCTAGGAGAGCACGATTGGTGGAATAAAGTGACCGTATACGAATCTGGGGCGCGCGCTCCAATGATTGTCTGGATGCCCAACGCCGCAGGCATGGGGCAAGCTACGAATGCAATTATGGAGTTTGTCGACCTCTACCCTACCTTGGTCGACTATGCTGGACTCGAAGCTCCCCATGCACTTTCAGGCCACAGCATCCGTCCAATTTTAGAGAATCCCTCACTGCCTGGAAAAGCAGCCGCCTATACCCAAGTCAACCGTGGCAACAGAGTCGGCCGCAGTGTGCGCAACGCTCGTTGGCGCTATACAGAATGGGACAACGGCAAGCTCGGCATCGAGCTCTACGATCACAACAAAGACACCGGCGAATACTACAATCTGAGTGCAAACCCTGAATATGCCGACATTTGCAAAGTGATGAAGCAACTGTTGGATCAAGGTTTTGTCGCGAGCGAACAATAGCCTATAATCACCTTTATACAAGGTTACTGACCTCAAGAACAATACGACTACAGTGTGCGCACTTTGATGTCTTTATAATATGTAATGCTCTTTGGATCGTGCCCCTGAATCGCAAATGTGCCGGAAGAAATTCGCCGATTCTGATCGCCTCCCTTGGGGGCATAGCCCGCAGGTTCATTGTAGACATTGACGACTTCCCCATTGACTAAAACAGTTACAGATTTGCCCTGCACGCGAATCAAGTAGTCAAACCACTCGTCGTCAGTCGATGGTGCATCATGTTCGATATCCTTGACCCCATAAATGCTGCCTGTCTTGCGTTTATCCTTATGCGTGGTGTTGACTTGCGCTTCGTAGCCGTGGCTCGGCCATCCAGTTTCTTGATATTTAGTATGGAAGAATAACCCGGAGTTAGCGTGTTCAGTCGTTTTTACTTTAGCACTCAACTCAAAGTCAGTAAAGATGGCAGGGATTGCTGCTTTTCCTTCCCAAAAAAGGTGCGAACGCCCCCCTTCGACTTTTAATGTATCGCCATCGATAATACTGAAGACGTTCGGCGTTTCGCTCGCTTTCCAACCCTCGAGACTAGTGCCGTCGAATAGCATATTCCACTCGGCAGGCTGTTGTTTTGGATTCAGTTCGTGGTCATCACAGGCAAGAACTGTTGAGTGAAATAGCGCGAGTGCGCAAAGTGCGATCGTGCAGATGCTTTTTTGATAGGTTCTGTATGAATTCATATTACGGTTTTCTTTTTTTGGCAGGCAATGATGCCTCCCATTTTTTTAAGGCGTTAAAATAACGTCCGGCGACTTCCGGATAGTCACGAGACAAGTCCTCCGACTCAGACGGATCTTTGAGTAGATCATAGAGCCGAAATTTCTTGCCCTGAAGATGCGCTTTCCACTGCTTATCCCTCAGCGCAGACCATCCTGGGCGGTCGTTCCAGTAGATGGGGCCCGCTCGTTGCTGAGGCTGCCCGAGCCAGGCAGCGCTTAAATCGATACCATCCAGATCCTCTGGAGTTTGAGCCTGAACAATCGTCGCTAAAGTCGGTAAAAGATCGACCCCGGCAAGCACCGTTTCCATATCCACGCTGCCTCCTTTGATACGAGCCGGCCAGTGAACAAAGAAAGGCACATGCGTGCCGCCGTCGTGCAACGATATTTTACGATCTCGGAACGGGCCAGACGCCCCTACATTGTTCAGCAGTAAGGGCAATTCTTGATAACGCTCGGCAATTCGATCCCAATTATTACAGAGCGGCCCAGGTCCATTATCGCTAGAAAAAATCACGATGGTATTTTCATCCAGTCCCCGCTCTTGCAAGGCCTCCATTAACCGCCCAAGGTCCGTGTCCAGCGCCGTTACATCCGCACAATAAGCCCGCATCGCGGCCTGAATGTCGCCATGCTCAGCGACGAATTTCAAAAACTCGCGCTGTAGTGGATTTTTAAAATCGTTTATCTCAACCTGCAGATCCTTATAGACCGCGAGTTGCTCCACAGTGGGATTGATGTATGAGTGCGTAGGATACACCCACAGGTTAATGAAGAATGGCTTGTCCTGAGTTCGATCGATAAAATCCAAAGCCAGATCGACATAACGCTCCGTAGTTTTTTCTCGGTGGTGCGGCTCGCTGCGCTCTGCGCCGGTCCAAGTCGGATGCTCGCCGCTATTCCCATTATCTATAAAACTTTCATCGATTCCATAATCTACTGGAGCTGGATCCGTCGCTTTATGCCCTCCCAAGTGCCACTTTCCATAGTGAGCCGTTGCGTAGCCAGCATCCCTCAAAACTTGAGTCAGCGAAGGCCGCTCCACCGCTAACTCACGGGTGCTATTAAAATAGCGCGCCGGATACAAACCACCCATCAGAGCTGCCCGACTAGGCGCACACCAAGCAGCGGACATATAGGCATTTTCAAATCGAATACCCTCATTCGCCAGTCGATCAATGTGGGGCGTCTGCACATACGGATGCCCGGTCACACCCAAATCTCCATAGCCTAGGTCATCAGCTAGAATGAATATAATATTCGGTGGCTTTGCACTGCCTTGAAGCAATGACGGAAGATTCAGAACCATCAATGAGATTACAAACACCACCAGGCGTGCAACAGAGGAAATGAGTGGTAACATTGGATAAACGTTTATTTTAATCTTTTGAAGTCAAAACTATAATATGCTTAAAAATATGGCTGCTCATTTTTATGTTACGAGCTGATTAAAAAAGAATTTGCAATGATAGCGAATTGGTAAAACTGTTAACCAAACCTTCATCAGATATGACAAACACTCCAACAAAAATTAATTCGATCAAAGAAATCGCGAAAATTGCAAATTGCTCGATCGCCACGGTCTCTAACACATTGAACAATAAAGGCCGCATTAGCAAAGAGGTTCGGGATAATATTTTAGCAATCTGTAAAAAACACGGCTACCTCCCCAACTCAGCCGGGCGCAACTTACGCCGTCGGCGCAATGAAACAGTAGGATTGATGTTCTACCCTTCTTCCGCCGCAATCTTTCGTAATGTTTTTTACGCTGAAATCATGGAGGCCCTAGAAATTGAGATGGATGCGCATGGCTATGATTTATTACTCTCCGGCCATAATTCTGAATATAACTCGAACCAACCACCGCGCTTTCTATTACAAGGTAAAGCTGACGCGATTATTATGCTTGGGCGCTTCCCTAGAGAGCACATTCAGGGGATCAAGGATTTTGGCACGCCAGTCATGCAACTCGACGGCTATCGCAAGAAGATCGAAGTCGATTACGTCACCACTGATGGCTTTGCTGCCAACGAACAAATTGTCGATCACTTAGTTCGACTCGGACACCGAAACATTATCTTTATGGCATACGCACATGAAGATACCAATGCAAGCCAACGAGAAAAAGGCTTCTTTTCTGCGATCGAAAAACACCAATTGTCAAAAAAATCCTGCATCAGCCTTCGCGACTTCGACAACACGAACGAAGCATACCAAAGCCTAAAGCGCCTTCTAAATTCAAAACGTGCGCCGACTGCAATTATAGCTGTTAACGACACACTGGCCGCCGAGATTCAACAAGCCCTCCAAGCAGATGGGTTTTCTATACCTGCTGATATCAGCATTTTCGGCTTTAACGACGACACGGATAGCCGCCAGGCCAATCCTCAAATTTCAACAGTTCGTATCAATAAACAATTACTCGGTAAAGTTGGCGCAGCGATGGTAATCAAACGCATCGAAAAGCCTAGCACTCCGCTACAGAGTTTCAGTCTTCCGGTCGATCTCATTCACAGAGAATCAGTTGCAAAACCCCCACGGTAAGCTGCTCTCAGGCATTCAATCGGGACCCTTGAATGATTCATTAATCATTAAAATGGATAAAAGATTGTGCCTCGCTGCTAAATTGACAAAAAGATGGCATCAGAATTTCAACATTCCGATTAGAATCAGCAAACGAGCCATTTAGCTTAGAATTAAACTAGCTGCTGTTCTAGTAAAGATCCGATGCATGTCGTACACGTCTAAGCACTGCATCAAAAGTTTGACTGTATTTTCACAATTACTTTGCTTTTTTCTCGCAGTATCGATTAAACGTTTTGGCTTAAATTAACTATGAAACCACATCCATTCATCAATAACCACTGCCTCGATGGCGGGAAGCTTTGGGTCGACGGCGAGCACCTCTTTTTAAAAACAGGCAAACCATTGAGGGACTTTGGCAATGTAAAGCAAATCGATCGCCTAATCGCCGACCTCCCCATCATCGCGAGCAAAGGTTACAACAATCTTTCTTTAAACTGCTACTGGCACCACTTCAATCCATCCGGCGATGGTCAAATTGAAACAGATACAGCACCGCTGAAGAAACTTATCGAGGCAATCAAAGCACTTGGTATGTATGTCAGCCTCTCCGTTGAAACATACGGCGTTGGTGGTGGGCAGATTCCGCAAGGATTCTGGGAGAAGAATCCAACTGCGCTCGCAGTCAATCACCTCGGCGAACAAGTGTCTGATACCGAATATGGGTATGGCAGCAAAGTCCCCTCCCTTTTTTCTGAAGACTACTTGAAGTCATCACGCGACTTCATCACCAATCTAGTCAAAACGCTAGGCGCAGAGAACTTTCTTTATTTTGAAACCACAGTCGAACCACAATTTATGGGCGCACAATGGTTAGATTACTCCCAGAATGCCAAACACGCTTATACTGAGTGGATCAAACGCACGAACCATCTGGGTGCACCCATCTTCCCAGAATCATTGCCTGCCGACGAAGCATTTATGGTAGCCAAAGAATGGAACCTCTTTAGAGCAGGTGCGCTCGCCAACTGGATTAATAATGATGCCCTCGCACTACGGGAAGGTGCAGGAGATGCCGCAATATGGGTGGCATCTGACTACTTAGATGCAGAAGAAGACACCATGCTCCAACGTTGCGGCAATGCAGTTGAACTGCTGCGCAATATGACGGAGATCGATATCATCCAAATTAACTGGGCTTGGTGTAACATCGAACGCAAACCGAACCAACGCGCATACGACCGCGTGAGGCAAGTCATGCAGGACACCGGCCGCGATTGGGTAGTGACAGAGCACATGACCATCAATGGTGCTGACTATTTTGAAAGTGACATGCCGGGACTGCTTGAAAATACTCTTAAAAATGGCACCAACTTCGGCTGGGAATTTGTTGATCTCGCCGCGAATCGTGACAGCAAAGAGACGAAGCCAAATGACGTCCTCCCAGGCGACTTTAAGCCTCAGCACTTCGCAGTCTATGATGCCGACTGGAACCCCAATCTAGCCATGCGGGCAGTCGAAGACAACTGGGAACACTGGATGAAAAAAGCGACCGCACCAAGCCTATCCACGACATAACACGAATCCCACACACCAACCCAAAACAATGTGTCCACTAAGAAGTAGTCTGCCCCCTCTCGGCATCGCACTGGTCGCACTGTCTTTGCTTGCACAAACTAGTTGTGCACAAAACAGAAAAGCGACCGCTAAAACCATCCCCTCTGCCAGTGGCCTCAGTGGGAAGGTATTTGCTGGTTACCAAGGTTGGTATCGCACCCCCACTGACGGCTCTGGCTTGGGTTGGGAACATTATGAGACTTACGAGGAAGATTTTAAACCCAGCGAAGTCGGCATCGATTTCTGGCCTGACGTCAGCGAGTTAACTGACACGGAGAAATTTGCTACCCAATTCAAACAGGCAGATGGAAGTACGGCTTACGTCTTCTCGTCACAAAATGAGACAACAGTCGATCGCCACTTTAAATGGATGGCTGATTACGGAATTGATGGTATTTTCCTGCAACGTTTTGCGCACGACGTCTTAGAGGGCGGCCACCACCAATGGGAACTACTCCAACCATCAAACAACAAAATGGTCGAGTATGTTAAAAAAGGCGCACACGCACACGATCGCGCTTATTCGATCATGTATGACCTCACTAGCATTCGCCATGGCGAAATGCCGATGATCATGGATGACTGGCGCGGTCTCTGCGATCGACTGGAACTTTTAAGTGACCCCCATTATTTACACGAAGACGGCAAGCCTCTGGTTGCTATTTGGGGAGTCGGCTTCTCCGATAACCGAAAGTACACACTCGACGAGGTGGCGACCTTGATCGATTTCTTTAAAAATGATCCTGACTACGGGGGCTGTAGCGTGATGCTCGGAGTACCGACTTACTGGCGCACATTGAAAAAAGATGCGACTTCGGACCCCAAGTTCCATGACGTAATACGTAGTGCTGATGCCATTCTACCTTGGACAGTTGGCCGATTTGGAGGCTCAAAAAAAGCGCTGCAGCGGGGTATTGATTATGTCTCACCCGACCAGCAATGGTGCCAACAAAATGGCGTCCACTACATGCCGCTGGCCTTCCCTGGTTTCAGCTGGGGCAACCGCTACAAGCACCAGAATGCAAAGTATGACCATATACCACGTGAGGGCGGCCAATTCTTGTGGAATCAAGCGCTTGCTGCCAAACGCGCCGGAGCAGACACTCTCTATATTGCAATGTTCGACGAAATGGACGAGGGCACACAAATTTTCAAAGCGACCAATGATGTACCAGTCGGCGAGAGTCCTTTCTTAAGTTACGCACCACACGCAACAGACTACTACCTTAGGCTCACCGGGGCTATTGGACGCCTTCTTCGGGATGAAATCCCCGCGTCCAAAGAAATCCCAGAGGAACTCTAAATTCAAGCATACACCACCTCCATTTTCTTCACCCATTTAAACCAGAGTCATTGGCTGTAATTTACAGATTAATTCCATGACCTGACTTTCTCTCCCCGATTTACCCCATAATATGACATCACTCAATCTCATCGATAGCTCCATTATCGTCATTTACCTTATCGTCACGATGGGCGTAGGCCTAATGATGACTCGCAAGGCGTCACAAAGCCTCGACAATTACTATCTAGGCGGCCGCTCGCTACCTTGGTATATGCTCGGCATGGCAGGCATGGCCAACTGGTTTGACCTAACTGGCACGATGATCATTACAGCGTTCCTCTACATGCTGGGACCCAAGGGTCTATTCATCGAATTTCGCGGTGGTGCCGTGCTAATCCTCGCCTTCCTGATTTGCTACACCGGAAAATGGCACCGCAGATCAGGCTGCATGACAGGTGCAGAATGGATTACTTACCGCTTTGGAACTGGCACAGAAGCCAAGTGGATGCGCTTCTTTAAGGCCTTCATGACCGTCGTCGCGACGATTGGCATGTTGGCTTACCTCATACGCGGAACTAGTCTGTTTGTGGGCATGTTTATTCCATTTTCTCCGATCATGGTCACCGCTGCAATTGTCGCATTTTGCACACTCTACACCATGATGGCAGGCTTTTACGGCGTCGTACTGACTGATTTAGTTCAAGGAGCGATTGTCCTCGTCGCCTGCGTAATCGTCTCGATCATTGCATTTAATTTAGTGCCAGACACGGCCTCACTCGCCGCTCTAGCAGAGTCGGTCACTGGCAATTCCACCTGGGCGTCAAGCATGCCGAAGTGGAGCACGGAAATGCCTGCCGGCTATGAGATGTATGAAAGCCTTATACTCTTTGCTGGGTTCTATTTATTACGTAACATTATCGGCGGCATGGGCACGGGTGACGAAAATCGTTACTTTGGAGCCAAGAGTGACCGCGACTGCGCCCTTCAATCCATGCTACAAGGTGTCACCGTCGCCTTCCGCTGGCCGATGATGATGGGCTTCGCAATTCTCGGTCTGTTCTTAGTCGATCAACTCGTTCCAGATCACAGTAAAGTCGTAGAAACGACCTCCATTGTAAAAACCTATCACCCAGATATCGAAGAAGGTTTCTGGCACGAACTCACTACTGGAATCATCAACTCACCGGAATCATACGACCCTGCAATGATTTCCGCCCTCAGCCAGAATTTAGGCGATGACTGGCAGAAGCGCCTCCCAATTGTTAGCTACAGCGGTTCAGTCAATCCAGAGCAAATTCTCCCAGCCGTGCTACTCAACAGCATCCCCACTGGTCTGCGAGGCTTACTGATCGTTGCGATGCTGGCAGCCATGATGTCGACCTTGACAGGCGAGGTCAACAAGACCTCAGCTCAGGTGGTTAAAGACATTTACCAAAATAGCCTACGACCCAAGGCTAAGAACAGGGAACTCATCATCATTGCTTACCTCTCGACCGCAGGGATTGTTGCTGCAGCATTTTGGATGGGCATCTCGGCGAAGAGTATTAACAGCCTCTGGGGCTGGATTATTATGAGCCTCACCGCGGGTGGGCTCGCTCCTTACATTTTACGCCTCTACTGGTGGCGCTGTAATGCATGGGGGCAGATCGGCGGAACTCTACTCGGTGGTATCGGCGCGGTCACCCAGCGCATCGTCGCTCCTGAAATGTCAGAGCTCTACCAATTTGGACTCATGACTGGCCTGTCGTTTGCGGGCACCATCGGGCTCTCTTACATGACGAACCCCACTCCGATGCCAGTTCTACGCAATTTCTACGATACCACCCGCCCCTTTGGCTGGTGGGGGCCACTCAAGGCTGCCACTGATCCCGCAAAACTAAAAATTTGGCAACGCGAGCATCGCAACGACATTATTTCAGTGCCTTTCGTCATGACTGCTCAGGTCACCCTATTCCTCATGCCGATGCAGGTTTTGATCAAATCCTATGGCGCATTTTTTATGACACTGCCAATCTTCCTAGTCGCCGCAGTCGGGGTCTACTGGTTCTGGTGGCGTAACCTACCACCCAAAGACAACCCAGGCACAGATCGAGCCACACTCATACAATAGACCTTTTACAAAAATCAGCCTCGCCTGCAACTGCCGACAATGGCTTTTTCGAATTGTTCACAGTGCATAAATCAGTAAGTATAGCTGCAAAATTTTGTTCGTCCATCAAGCAAGAATAAACGTTTATTCAGCAATTGCTTTTTTACTGGTTAACACATACCTTAACACTAATTAATAATACCCAATTTTACAGTTACCCGAAATGAGACTTCGCAAGCCATCCCCCACACCGCACAATGCTCAGTCTGCCTTCGCGCTCGTGATTGCCCTGTCGCTGATGGCATTTGTCCTCTTGCTACTGCTTTCGATCACGACCCTAGTTCAAGTGGAAACCCGCTCAGCTCAAATTCAGAGCAGTCGCGTCGAGGCCCAGCAAAATGCCTATCTCGGCCTACAAATCGCGCTGGGCGAGCTGCAAAAAACAATGGGGCCAGACCAGCGCGTTTCGGCGACGGCGGATATTCTTGATGCATCGTCTGCGGTGCGCGCTAAAACGGTCGGCGTGTGGGCTTCCGCAGACATCTCGAGTCAAAGTCTGACGAAAGGCCAATTAGTGAATTGGCTCGCCTCCGATGCAAATGACGATGAGGGCAAGCTTCGAACGGACTATAACACGACTCCATCACCAGCGACAGCATCCTCTGCGACACTAGTTGGCGTCGGCTCACTACCTGACCTAAATAATGATGGACAGGTAGATAATCTCGACCAACAAGTCACGATCGACCTGACAAATACGAACATTGAGACCAACGGCAATACTATCGGAAAATATGCATGGTGGATCGGCGATGAAGGGGTCAAAGCCCGCATTAATCTCGATCGAGCCGAGGCGCAATTAGGGGCCAGCAAACAACTCTCCGTGCTAGAAGCTGGCAGCTCTAGTGTTGCTAATGCCGCTGCACTGGATGGGCTTCAGAATCTATATTCGGATGTTGGAGACCCCATCGTCCCGCTGTCTAAACTCACTGAACTCGATGACCTTGATCTCATTTTAGACGTAAGCGATTCCATTCCCAAGAACTACTTCCATGACCTGACGACTTGGAGCAGTGGCGTCTTAGCAGATGTCAAAAATGGCGGCCTCAAAAAAGATCTGTCTCTGGCTTTTGAAATGGAGGATGCCGCCTTCAATGCCTCAGAATTAGGTGCGAGTGGCCCTTCCACGATCAATGCCCCTGGGTTTGGCGATGTGCAACCGGTCTTCACTTTAGACAACTCAACCGGAGCGGATGCCCACGGCCCCGTCTGGCACTTACTGAGAGACTATTATCGGCTCTATCATCTGATGGAAAAACCCATGACAAACCCGACACTGGACGCGCGCGTCTTTGGACCAAATGTCAATCACGGCGAGCCCTCTCTCGCTCTCGGCTCCGAACTGACGAATTCGCCTGCTACCTTAGACAAACAACCTGCCATTCTTTTTGCTGGGGGAAAGGTTAAATTCTACAATCAGGGATATAACAATGGCCCAGTTGGAGGAGGGCCCGGTGCTTTCATGTCATCACGCCATCAGGCTGATTTTAGCAAATCCGCAATTGATTTTTCGTTGCGCGATGCGGATCCCGCGCGTCTTGGGATCACCGGGGATCCACTCCGGGGCGGTGGTTTAAGCAACGGCGGCACCACTATGCCGGTGATGGTGACAGGGACATACATGCCTTATCTCATGCGTTTTATTGCTGAGATGGGAGTTTGGTTTTCGCCTTACAGCGGCTCAGTATTAGGTACAGATACGGATTATGTTCATTTAAATGAAGTGACAAGAGAGGCTTTTGTACTCCACAATCCTTATAATGTAAGACTAAGACACGAGGAAATCGGGGTCGATTGTTTTGGCTTTGATATTCAATATAGCCTAGAAGATCCCAATGGCACACCAGAGTCGTTTTACAGAAAAAGTAATGGAAGTTCAATAAACACTACAGAACAGCAAGAAAGTGAACGTCAGGTTCGCTTGCAAAACGGTTCTTTTGGATCAGGTGAGATCAAAACCTATGCTGCAAATAATTATGGAAACTCTTCAAGTGCAACCGTCCAATATGCTACTCAAGGCGCAAACCCAGCTTGGCACCATTATAAATTTGCAAATCCAAACACACTCGGCGCATTTCTTTTTGAGCGCCCTGCAATACCCTCACCTTTGGTGAATGCACCCACATTTCTTACGTTAAATATTCATGGTGGAACGTCGCATCCTGCACTGACGAATCCCCCCTACCACAACTCAGATGCCTATAGCGTATCGTCAATTTTCTTTGCGACGTATCTGAAGCAAAGTGGCAATTCTGCCTTTGACGGCATCTACTTACGTGACCGCTGGCCGCTAGCATCAGCAGTCGATAGCGCGATCTTATTACCAGGACCAAGACCTTTTACGGTGCAACCAGGAAGTGGCTCACGTATGTTTCCAGCTTCCAACCGACCAGTTATTACTGATTACTTTATTAATCTTTACTCAACATCGCAAGGTTCATACCCGACTGCTACTTTCGATTTTCAATTAAAGCCTGCCGAATATTTAAAGTCGGATAATTACCAAGTTCGCTACCCAGCCTTTACCAGATCGAATCCGCTCGCTCCAGTCCGAGACAATAAGAACCTGCTACCGGCAGATGATTTCATTACAAACAGTGTCGGTTTCCCGAAGTTAGCACCAGATACCGACGTGGTGATGGCTCGCGATGGTGTTGCGGGTTTAAGTAGTAGTTTTGATCGATGGGGCCCCACCGACGGACAAAATGGAGGCGTGAGTAATCCAGTGCTCATTGAACTGCCGACTAGCCCCGTTTTATCACTCGGCAAACTGCAGCATGCCAATCTCAGTATCCATGCGCACATGCCAGCTTTAGCAGTGGGTAACTCGCTGGCATCCGTCTACATCCCCAAAGATCAGACCTTTACCACCTTTGAGAACTACTATGGACAAGAGCGGATTTTTTATGATCTATCCTACCTGATGAATGAGGCGCTCTGGGATAGTTACTACTTCTCCAGCTATTCGATCCCTTATAACGCTGGAGCCGACGATTACGATGCGAATGGGAACAGCGTCTCTGAAATATTTGACAACAGTTTCATTAACGAGATCGAGCCCCTGCCGAACTCGAGGATGACGCTTTCTACCAGCGCAGGAGAAAGCGTGGAAGAAGTGCGAACAAAACTGTTTAATGGCACAGGTATTGGGAATGAAGCCTACAAGAGAGCTGCAGAGAACCTCATGGTTCAAGGCTCTTTCAATGTGAATTCAACCTCGGTGGCTGCATGGCGCGCGGTCCTTTCGGGCGCGCGGGATTCTGCGATCTATCAATCGGGAGCAGCTGCAGAATCGTCGCTCACCGCTGGAAATACCCCGTTTTCCCGCTTCACACAACCTGTTGCGGGCGAATCTACCGATTCTTCCGGCAGCCCTCCCGACGAGTGGGCGGGCTTCCGCTCATTGAGCGATGCCGAAATCGAAAATCTGGCGACTCAAGTTGTGGCGGAAATCCAACGACGCGTATTAGTGACGAATCTCCCCTACCTGTCATTGTCTGACTTCGTCAACAGAGAGCTCACAAACAGCGACTTCGGGCGCACCGGCGTCATTCAAGCTGCGATTGATCGCGCCGGTCTCAACGATGGTATGAGCATCTCATCGGCGACGATCACAGAGGGCTCACTCGACGATGCAAATAACGGACGCTTTACAAACCCAGATAATATATTGCTGGCAAATGGCAGCGACGGTTCTGGCAGCATGTCGGCGCCCACTTACCTGATGCAGGCCGACGTGCTGCAAGCGATCGGCTCGTTTATCTCAGTCCGCAGCGATACTTTTCGCATTCGTTCTTACGGGCAAAGCCTAGACCCGATTAGCGGGCAATTGCTTGCCGAAGTATGGTATGAGGCAATTGTTCAACGCACCCCCGAACCAGTGAATCCATCCAGCAACTCACCTCAGAATCCAGATTACTGGACAGCGTTGGACACAAATGGTGAACCTGAGGCGTTTGGGAGACGCTTTAAAGTGCTCTCGATCCGTCAATTGTCTAAAGACGAAGTTTAAACTACACCCCCTCATCTCATGAAGCTTTTCTCGATACTCATTCTGACTCTACTCAGCGCATCGCTATCGGCCCAAGATGAAACGCCCGCGGTGAGACTCACGGTGCTTTCTTTGGACAGTCGCATACTCGATCTAAAATATGAGAGTGCTGGAGAAGTGCAGTCGCTTTATGCATTCAAAAATCAGCGCTCTCAAACATTTAAATACCGTGGCGCTCAACCGATTGTTTTTTTTCGTGAACTGAGCCAAACCGATGCGGCGGGCAATCCCTTGCGCAAAATGGTATCCCAGTGTCAATTAACCGGTAACAGTAGCCAATATATGATCATCATGTCAAAACAGGAAGGCAACGAGGAGGCCTATCGAAGCTTTGCGATTGATGATAACTGGGGAACTTTCAAGGCTGGTGCGTATCGATTTTTAAACTTAGCACCGTTTACGATCGCGCTGAAGCTAGAGGATAAAGTTTACCAAATTAAGAAGCAAAATTTCACAGATATTTCGGAGAACTTTGACGACAATACACATCAGTCTGCGATCATGGTCAGTTTGCCAGAAGGCGAAGATCCTCTGCCAGTATTTGAAGGTCTGATTCAATATTCAGACAGTCGTAGAATGCTCTACATTATTAGTCCGAAATCTGGGGGGCGCCCAGGTCGGATAAGCATGACCGCTGTTCCCGAAGTCGTGCCGACCAAAAATTCAGCAGCCGTGCCTAGCGCTCTATAGAGAGTTTGGTAGCATTAGTGCCATCGATGCTCAGTTCGCCTTGCGTGATGACTGATTCCAAAATCACATCTCCACCGTATTCCTGAGTGTGGTATCCCTTTTTACTCAGGAAGTTCAGGTTGTGCGCTTCGACGGTTCCTCCTTTGGCTAAAATACCATTGCCATGACGAGTCACGTGTAAGTTCTGCAACTTGAGCACCCCCCCTTCGACTTCTGCCAGATAATCAGGCCTCCCCCAGACTAAGGTATTGATCAACGCAACGTTGGCATCAAACTCCTCTCCAAGCTTGATCGCGACTTTGTCTTGGGTCGACATCGCGACCAGCTCAGAGTTGATCATCGTGATCTGTTCACTCCCAGACTCGAAAAATACCCCGACTTTACCGCCGTCCGTGCCGTGTCCATGAATCACGCAGTTGCGTGGACTGCCGCCTTTTCCCTTAATGAAATGCATCCCATACAGGCAGCCATAGACAAAGTTTTGGTAGAAGAACTGGTTTTCAGTATCACCCACGACAAACGCGACCAAATGTTCTTTTTGGTACTCCCATAGCTTTTCAAAGCGGACTGGAGCAAACAGCGAATTACGGGGATTTTGAGGGGGTCGGCGCGCATAGTGCGGATTGAACTGGACATTGCGAATGACGCCATTGCGACTCCCGCCACCAACGGTGATACCGGTCTGGATCGGGGCTCCGGACAAATAATCGACAAAATGATTATCACACTGATACGAGGTGAGGTCTAATATTTCGTATGCATTCGCGACGTTGACATTGATAATATAAATCCCCTCCCCCTGCCCTTGCATGAGAAAAGGGTCTTTGTTCAGCGCATTCATATCCTGGTCGGGATAATGAAACGAGAGCCCACGAAGGCCGCTATACGATTGCAGAGTGAGCGTCGGCCGATCCGTTTGCGGATAAATGTGCAAGATACTGCCGCCCCCCATAGTGTGATGCGGGACATCATGGATCCCACGAAGCTCAACTCCACTCGGCACATTCAGAGTCCCACGAATCGCATAGTCGCCTCCCGGCAGAAAAACAATACCGCCACCTGCGAGCGACAAGTCATCCAATGCAGACTGAATGGCAGCAGTCATATCGATCCCAGCCATCGGCTTAACCACAATGCACTCATTTGCGCTCGGTTTGTAAGTGCGATCATCGTGCTCGGGATAGTTGGGAATCGATACAAATTCAATTGGTTCATCTGAGAACTGAACCACAGAATCGTTGGCCTTGTTATCGATAGAGCGTCGCCCACCGGCCAACTTTACGTCGGCGAAAAGCGCACCAGTCACCGATTGGTCGAGAATAATTCGGCTGCTCGCGTCCTCAAACGAACCACCAGACAGCGACAAGCTGCCTTTTTTCATCACAAGGTCTCCGTCAATCACACGACACTGTTCCATCAGCACCACCCCATTTCCCTTTGATTCCAAGGCATTTCTGCCACTAAGAATGCAATTTGAAAACAAAACTGCAGAACTAAACTCAGGACTGAGCCACACACCATGCGATGCCCCCTCAATGTAGCACTGAGTAAATACCATTCCAAATGGGTTAGTCTTATCCACCGAAAGCCCGACCTCACAATTTTGTAAAATTAAGCGCCTGAATTGAGCATTAGCCGCACCGCGTGCCCCTTCGCTTACTCTGAAACCGATATTATAGCCATCGACTATCACTTGGTCTACATACTCCCAATCACTGCGCATCATATGTATGCCCACCGCATTGTTACGCAGCCAATCACGCAAAATAGATCCTTGCGGCACACGTGGCAGCCCGCTGCTAAGCCAATAAAACGGTGAAAACTTAATTCCCTCCAAGCGCCCAATATCAGTGGTCGAATCGTAACTGATTCCTTCCTTCAAGGGAGTTCCGAATATATTATGAATGTAATGCAGTTCGTTACCTGCAGGGCCAACACGAATCCCTTGATACACGTTCACCAAAGTGAGATTTTGAAAGGTGGCATTATCGAATCCGTCCTGTGCCAATGTGTAAGGGTAAGCAATCGGATTACCTCCCTTCTGCTCAGGATACCATATTGATAAATCTCGGATGCCGGCGCAGGCTTTAAGCGAGATCGTTGCGGGTGCTTCAGCGCGACCACGGTCCGTGTAGATTGCAAGAACCGTGCCCTTAACCACTGCGTCTGCTTCTGGCGACTGCCACTCCCCACGTAGCGTGACCGATCGCGGTATGACTAAACGCCCGCGAATCACATAGTAACCTGCGGGCGCAAACACAGTGCCCCCACCATCAGTAGACATTTGATTCAGGGCACGTTGAAATGCCTGGGTGCAATCAGTTTTACCATCGGCTACCGCACCAAAATCGAGTACACTATAGCCGGCCACCACCAGCTCGTTGGTAGAATAAGTGACATCAACAATCTTCCAGTCCGGCGCACTATTAGCAGTTGATAAAATACTTAAAAAAAGTATGCCGAATAATGAGAGTCGTAGAGGATGCATTCAAGACGTGATCGGGATTGATTAGTAAAAGCGAACGACAGCCTAGATCAAGAAACTCTCGTTTATCTGTATCAGGTATTATCGAGTGAACTCGCCAAAAGGGCGATCCACAAATTTAGCCAACTCTTTCGCCAAAGCCTTCTGTAACTCTGCGGCGACCTCAGGATTTCGTTTAAATAAATTCACCGTCTCCTCAGGATCGTTCTTCAAACTATAGAGCTGGTCCGCGTCGAAGTAATGCGGATTTTTCTCTGCGGCGAAGTGCCCTAGGTGACTGTTGCGCGTCAGAAATGGTAGCTTGATGGGATTACCACGAAAATCCTTAAATTGGAACCCGTTGTCGATTTTGCGCTGCAAATCATCCGGGTATCGGACCGCGATGTATTTCCAGTCTTTAGTCTTTACGCCGCGGGAATGTCCCATTTCGCCAAAGAGTATTTCACGTACTGGTTTCTGGCTACCAAACAGAGCATCCTTAAAGCTGACCCCGTCAATCTGGTAGTCCGCTGGAGCCTCAATCCCGCAGAGGTCAAGCAGCGTCGGCGCCAGATCGATATTGGCTACGATCTCGTCGTATTCGGTGCCAGGACGTATTTTTCCCTTCCAGAGGCAGAGCATCGGCACGCGCATCCCGTAATCATGTAGCGTCGCCTTGCCATGACGGTACGACCCGTGGTCAGGAACAAACAGAATCAAAGTATCCTCCATAAGGCCGAGCGACTCAACCTTATCGATGATCGTCCCGACACCGTCATCCAACCATAGCGCAAAGGCCTTGTTGTCCTTCAAGCCCGCCTCACGATTCCGACGTCGAACATCTGCACGAGTCGGTATCACATCAAAGCCCTCTTTAACAAAGCCCTCCCCCGTCATGCGCGGATCAGCACCCATACCGAACTTGTTCACCCAAGGCGCCGGCCCATGGTGTAAGGTCGTCGAAAAATAGAGAAAGAAAGGCTCCTCTCTACTTTGATCGAGGAAATCAATCGCTTTGGCCACCGTCCAATCTAGATTGTGCACATTCAATGCATCATTGCGCAGCTCCTTGAGGTTGGCCGAATAATAACCATCCACAAAATCAAAGCCGAACGGCTTCATCGCCTCGCACCATTTCTGATGATTGCGACGCATCTTAGCATTCACCTCGGGCTTACGCGGGTCGGCATTCTGCGCATACGGCTCAAAGCCCGCCTTTTCCCAATTTCCATTGATCCATTCATGGTGAATTAAATGACTCTTGCCCACGAATCCAGTTTTGTAACCATTTTGCTGCAGTAGTTTGGGCAAGTTCCACAGATTTGGCTCCAACTCGCCGATGTTTTCGACCTGTGTTTGATCACCGACCGGATGCTCTTTCATGAACTTCTCACCCCGCGAATTACCCGCATAGCGACCAGTCAAAAAGCTGTAGCGCGAAGGCGAACATACCGTCGACGTAACATTAAAGTCGGTCAGGTAAAGCCCATCCGCAGCCATTTTATCGATGTGTGGCGTCAACACATTACCGCCCATAAAACCAAGCGTATCCCAGCTTTGGTCGTCGGTTATAATCAGAATTATATTCGGTTGCTTCGCTCCCCGATCAGCAAACGCCACGTGACTGAAAACTGAAATCAACAGCGAAAATAGAGTGAGTTTTGCGAGACAAGTAATCATACAATTTTTGTTATTTTATATTAGGATTGCAGTCACAACGAGTCATGAACCGCTTATAAAGATAATGAGCTATACCGCCCTTACAGTTCGCGATTCATTGCATTAATTTGTGAAATACAGAGTACCTGCGTAAGCTTGAAAACGGTTACGGTAGGCGATTACTTTTTCAATAGAGGCATTGATAGGCATTACACTCAACTTATCGACGCTCTCGGCCCCGCCACAACAAGTAACCCTCATCGGTGCCAGGTCGCTTTGCTTGTATTTCTTCTAATGTGACGCTACCGACACTGCCGTCAAAATAGGAGATTTTTGCAGTGTCTCCATGCCATGCATAGATACTGGTATGATCCAGATTCTGCAAAGTGTTGTTACCGCCATTATTAGCTTTCGTGTCACCAAACATGATTGTTTGACCAGGTGAGGACAGTTGTTCCATTCGCACAACGCCTCTAAATGACCCATTGCCTGAATTTGTTTTGCCGACAAAATGATTGAAGCCGTAAGAAGAACGAGACTTACGTTTATCTGAGAATGTGCCGAGTGCGGCCTTCACTTCGGGGCATTTTAACACCTTTAAATTCTTTTCTGCCATGAATCTTGACAGCGGCATGTTCCAAGGTTCTTTAGTTTTCCTTTCACCTTCGCCGTTATTTGGCCTATGCCACTTACTATTTTGAGTGTATCCTTTCCCCTCCGAGGGGATAGCGGGAATCAAAATATTTTTATTGTCGGCAATCATGAGTAGATAGGCCGCACTCAGCTGGCGCAAATTAGAGGTGCAATTAGCTTCGTTGGCACTCTTGCGCACGTTACTGATAGCAGGAATCAGTATGGCTGCTAAAATTGCAACAATCGCAATCACTGTGAGCAGTTCAATCAGGGTAAAGGCAGCGCGCTTTGTATTTGTATTCATGAATTTCATTTCAGATGATTCATGCCTAGCCATGTGGACTCAGTCAATAGATAAACGTTTACTCTATTGCATAGATAAAATGGCAAATGAATTACTTTTCAGTCCAATTGTAGCGCTCGCCATCAATCACTAGCTTCAGCTTGTCATTCGCGAGCCCAGGCTGTGCGAATGCCTGCGGTGCTTCGGCGGCCAGACGCGCTTTAACACTATCAAAACTAGGGTTTTGCGCAAGATTCGTCCATTCGTTAGGATCGCTGCGCACAGCATACAATTCTTCCCCTCCATCGGCATAGTGGATATAGCGCCAATCTTGATTGATGATCGCATACTCCTTTGGTTGCATGCCAGGCAAGAGCACACTGCGATCTTCTGCGGACGCAGGATCACGCAAAACACTCGCCAACGAAGTGCCATCCAAGCCATGCTGTTTCGGAATCGAACAAAGATCGTTCAAAGTCGGATACATATCGATTAAACTTACAGTCGCATCTACGCTGGCTCCGTGTGCCATGTTTGGACCCATCCACATAAAGGGCACATTCGAGGTGCGCTCCCAGAGCGTGTGCTTG
This sequence comes from Opitutia bacterium, assembly GCA_029252625.1. GTDB lineage: Bacteria > Verrucomicrobiota > Verrucomicrobiia > Opitutales > Coraliomargaritaceae > Lentimonas. Next base: position 54,739 of record JAQXBA010000116.1, read on the forward strand.
CCCCAGTCTAGCTTCTCGCCATGATGATAGCCATGGTCACTCCACAAGACCAAAATAGTATCGCCCGCATTCGGCCCTGAATTCATGGCATCCAACACACGCCCGAGCATTGCATCGGCATACGAGACACATGCGAGATAGCCTAAAATTGCATCGGGAATCGCATCCAAACTCTGCAGACGCCGGTGGTGCGCACTGCGCCCGGTCTTGGCTTTACGAATCGCTGCAGGTAAGTCATCTAGGTCACCCTCCAGGTAGGGAGGCAGCTCAATCGCATCACGATCATACAGATCGAAGTACTTCTTTGGGGCGTAATTAGGGAAGTGAGGCGCATACAAGCCGACAGCAAGAAAGAAGGGCTTAGCATGTTTCTGCTGCAAAATGTCGCAGGCCCAATTGGTGCGCATCGTATCGGCCATCTGCTCCTCGTTGAGATTCAGCACCTCCCCCCATTCGAGAAAGAATTTATTGGCCGGCTTGCGATCGTGATTGAAGATACTAGCAGGATACGGATTTGGCAAAATAGGATCCTCCAACGTCCAAGTCTCCAATGGCCAAGCCCGCTTCTTTTGACTCGGATTACGCAGATAAAAGCGATCCCAACCCCGCGTATCAATAAATCCCGCTGGATGGTGAAACAGTTTGCCCGCGCCAAAAGTCACATACCCCGCCTGCTGAAAACTCAACTGCAAGGGCGTCACTTCAGGATGTTCTTTGAAATAGACCTGCGTGGTGTAACAACCGGTAGTGCTAGCATGGCGCCCGGTAAAAATGGCGGATCGCGAAGGCGCGCAGAATGAGCCCGCGGTATGGGCATTCTGAAACGTCACCCCTGCTGCTGCGAGTCGGTCCATGTTGGGCGTGATCGCCTGAGAATATCCCATCGGATTGATCCAATCACTCAAATCATCTAATGCAAAAAAAACGACATTCGGTTGTTTAGCTGTCACCGATAAGCCAGTGATCAACAAAAAGCCGACAATAATAATGAGAAGTCGCGCTACAGTGATTTGTTTCATAATTAATTCCTAATTCAAAAAATGACAGAGTTCGTCGAAAATGGCACCGCACTCATTGAGTAATCACAGCCCATGCGGAACGATACAGTTCAGATGCCTCGACCCATTCGACACCCTCCTTAGGGAAAGTGCCCAAGATCCCTGAAAACGCATTGAACCAAAGCTCCTGACGAAATAACTGCATCTGATGCGGATTCACGCTGCCATGACGGGCAACGAACTCAGGCATGACCATTAACGAATGGCGCAATTGATCGGCACTGCCCTTGGAAGCCTGCAACCATAGACTGAAATGCGCGAGTTCAACTGCATTAGGCTTACGCCCCAACATTTCCTTAAACGCAGTAGTGACCACAGCTTGCACTTCAAATTCGCCATACCCATAATCGCGGTATCCCATCGTGTTGCGCGGAAGATGATTACAGCGCAGCAAATGCTTCAGGTGGCGCTCCACTGGTTTAAAATCTGCCTGTAGTGTAGAATCCGATACTAGCGCAGGGTTATAAACAAAGGCAATCGGTTCATCCGGTGGCAATTTCTCATTCAGGCCTTCAGCGATCCCCGAGTAGCGGGCAGTCGAACGATTATCAGTCACGGTGAAATCCTTCACCCCACTCAGAATAATACCATAGGCCGCCGCATCGCCGGAAATCAAATTACCTGTGATGGTCCCCCCCACAAACGTATAGCCCTCCTTGCTTGGCACCCATGGCGTGGCACCTACAGGGATCGCCATATGTATGCGGCCACCGCGTGCATCGATCCAGTTGTCTTTTAATACAACTCCACGGTAATCAATCAAAGTAGGATCGTCTGCAAAGGCCCAATACTTGAGTGGATCAACCAAGTTGAGACCGCCCAAGGACTCGCGAGAAATCGTCGCAATCACATTCCCCTCAGCCACGCTGCCTGGAGCACCAAAAAACACCAAGCCCACATCCGTCGGGTCGATCATTACATTATTGCGGACTAGGGTACGTTGCGCGGCACAGGAAATGCCATCCCCCCAAGCGAAGCCGTCAACATGTGGATTTTCTAAGCCTTCGCGTCCATTCCCTCGCACATCTGCGCCCGCACCAATGAAAATATTATTTTCGACGACGATATCCGAACCGCCTTCATGCACCTTCAGTGTCGACCAGGTGCGAACTGCCATAAACACACAGTGACGTAGAATCTGCCCTTTGGCTTTTCCGCCACCAAAGAATACCAATGCCTTTTTACTGATTAATTTATTTAAATATGAAAGCCGGTAGCGATTTCCATCCAGGATTAGTTGCTCCACAATGATATCATCTACCTGATTACCATTGATTAACTGCCCTAAGTCAGCGCCTGCGATACGTAGTGTCGCGTAATCAGATAGATTCTTCGGGTGTAAAGTCGCGATCCGTTGGCCAGGCTTTTTGAAGGTCAACGCTTTATAGATTGGGTAAACCTGACCTGGCTCCAGCCATAAATCAGCTCCCGAATCCAACACCGCCTGCAAGTCCGCTCCGACGGGCGAAACTTGCTCCGCAGCATATGCCGCGTAGGGGAGACACAAAAATATTAAATACAAAAATATGCGCATAAAAGGAAGGGTATTAGGTTAAAGAACAACGGGAGCCAACAAGCTCAAGCTGTTAGCAAAGGACAGGGGAAAATCCCCCCAATAAATTATCCTGTCAATATAGTAATAAACGTTTAATCACCTCCACATTATTTCAAGTCAATCAGACCCGGGCCACATGTTGAGAAAACAATAGCAAGACTTCCTAGGATCGATACCGTCATCGAAATAGGTCGCATTATTTAACCCAAAAAAAGTGCCAGAATTTAATTCGTCAATAAATTGCTAAAAAATAACTTGAGTAAACGTTTAAAGTATAGTTTATTAACAAAATCGCTTCATTACCCCCCAGCCCCACCCCCACTACTTCGTCCCCCTTCCGATTCTCTGACTTTCAAAATTTGCAGCGATGCAACACTAGAATGGTTAAACGTTTTTCACACTCACCCTCAAACTACACAGCGCTCACGCATTAAACCGAGTAAACGTTATCCCAGTTCGATAATCTTTTTAAATTAAGTTTTAATTCGATCAATACCTAACAAAAACATGTCAACTACAATGAATGAAATAAACCCCTCAACGCGCGGAACACTGAAACGTTTCGGCACAACATGTCGTCTACTGGCGATTTTTTGCGTCACCGCACTAGGCTTCCAAGCCAACGTGGCAATGGCACTTCCTGCTCTTTATGTCCACTACGATGCATCGGACGCTACGAGTGTGACGCTAGCAGAGAATACCAACGAAGTCACCGCCTTGGCCGATCTTTCCGGCAATAACTACCATGCCGATGCGAATTTCACCACTACAGTACTCTATCCCGATGCGATCCAAAGCGCCACGGGCTTGGATCTTCTGGATATGGGTGATACTAACAACAGGTTAAGACCGCTTTTGCCCAATGAGCAGGATGCCCTGCTAAACTTCGCCGGCGAGGCTGCCAGTAATAGTGGCTTCTCGTTCTTCGCGGTGGCCAGGGTCGATGCCCTGCTAGGCGGCAATATTCGCGATGTAGTCTTTGGTAACGCTGGTC
>JAQXBA010000143.1 GCA_029252625.1 Opitutia bacterium
GCGCTCGGTCTCACTGCCAGTGTTTTACTGCTGACTGGCTGCGGCAAAAAAACTGAAGAAGCTACCGCTGTGACGATTCCGGATGCGCCCGATGCTGCGATTCAAACTGTGATCACCGAATTTGCAAAGGGCAATGGCGGTATTATTTGGCAGGCGATGCCTGCTGCGTATCAAACAGACGTCAGTGATTTGCTGCATCTTGCGGGGTCTAAAATTGATCCTGAGTTATATGCCAAGAGCTTTGTGACAATCGCACGTCTTGCAGAGGTGATTGATCAGCAGCAGGCTTTGATTTTGAATTCGTCTTTCATGCAAAGTCGTTCCGTTGAGGAAATGACACAGCTTGAAGCCGCGCTACCTTCAATTGTCGGCCTGCTAGGCGCCATCTCATCGAGTGAGTTGGCTTCGAGTATTGGCTTATTGAATTTCAATGGGCAGGATTTTTTTGATACAACCGTGTCGCAGATTATGCAATACGCGGAGGCTTTGCTACAGTTGGCTGGCGAGGAATCGATGCTTTCAAATTATATAAATACAGTCGTTACAGTGGTTGAAGCAGATGATTTGCAAGCGACCTTGTTAACGTCTGTCCCTGGTAAAGAGCCAGTTCAGCAATCATTCAGCAAGGTCGAGCAACGTTGGGTGCCATCTGAGATGGCGAGTGACTGGGTGGCTAAAATTACCGAAGCCACGGCTGAGCTAGAAGCCATTTCGATAGAAGACATTGCGGCTAATAAGCCGCAAATGATGGGTGTTCTCACCATGATCGATGGTGTGTTGGCGCAAATCGCTGCGGCGGAGACTCAAGAGCAATTCGACCAGAGCCTGAAGGGGGCAATGATGCCACTCATGGGCCTGATGATGATGGGCCAAGGAATGGGCAGCATGGGTGCACCTGCTGCGCCGGGGCTTGCACCTAGTCGTATCTCTTCGGCAAAATAAGCGTTTCTAGCTGAAATACTTCCTGTGAAAGCTGCGCCTATTCTGGGCGCAGCTTTTTTCTTTTGTTGGATGAGGGGGCAGGGCGACTCGCCTTCGTTGTGAGATGCCGTGGGCGGGTCGCCCACGCTTCTTTTCCAGTGGTCTATCTCACCTTGAGGCCATTAACGTGCGGCGTCTAAGCTGTAGCCATAAGTTCCAAGCGTGGCTTTTCAAGATGGTGCGGGCGCGGTCGATCTCGGCTTTACGCAGCTCGAGATTCTCGTTGGCGATCTTGGAAAGGTCGTCGAGATTGTAGAGATACACGTTCTCTAGCTTGCTCACTGTCGGATCGATGTCGCGAGGCAGTGCCACGTCAATTAGGAATAAGGGACGATCGGGGCGTTTTTTCAGCGCGGCCGCAAGCGTGTCACGGCTCAGGATTAATTCAGGGGCGGCGGTTGAGCTGATCACAATATCGAAGCGTTTTAGCTGCGCAGCGAAATCACTGAGCTCAATGGCTGCACCGCCGAGGTTGTGGGCGAGGGTGTGGGAATTTTCATAAGTGCGACTAGCGACGGTAATGTCCGCCACGCCACGGCTTTTGAGTGATTGCGCGGTTTTTTCTGCGACGTCGCCACTGCCGAGCAGCAGGACGCGGCTGTCGTGCAGGTGCCCAAAAATACGGTTAGCTAGATCGACCGCAACATTGCCGATGCTAACTTGTCCGCGGGTGATGCCAGTCTGAGTTCGGGCCGACTTGGCTGCTTGGAAGCTTTTCTCAAAGAGACGGTTAAGGACGGTGCCGGTGCATTTTGCTGAACGTGCATGGGCATAAGCGTTCTTCATCTGGCCGAGGATATCAGTCTCACCAACGATTTGAGAGTCGAGGCCGCTGGAGACTTCGAAGGCGTGCTGGAGCGCGTCGAGGTTGGTATGCCAAGAGGAGTGTGCGTCCAGCAGTTCGCGGCTTACGCCGTTGCGAGCGCAGAGGCAGTCTCGGACTTTGGTTTCTACGGCAGGGTCACTGGCGAGGCCATACACTTCAACACGGTTGCAAGTATTGACGACCAGACACTCGTAAATGTCGTCGAGAGCGTGTAGCTCCTGTTGCAAAGCTGCGGCGTTTTCGGGTGTGAGAGCCATGCGCTCGCGTACTTCAAGCGGAGCTTGATGGTGTGTGCTGCCTAGCACAAACAGTGACTGCAATGCTTCGCTCATTCAGATGTCTGCTGAATTGCTGCGGCTTCGGTCGTGTCGCGTGCAGATTGCACGGGCCAGAGCGAAGCGAGTGCGAAGATGAAGAGCGCAATGGAGGCGATCGCGTGCCGGCGGGTGACGAGGCGCTTTTGTATCCGTAAAGCTACGACAGTGAGGTAGCCTGCCCAGACGAGGCATGTAGCTGTCAATTTAAAGACGGGCACGCGTTCGGGGTGATTAATCCAAAAAACTGCACCGAATATGAGAGCCGCGCTGAGTACCACCACTCCAGTAATGAGCAGTCGTTTTGCCATTAAGTCGAGTTGCTGAACTGAGGGTAAATATTGGTAAAGTCCTTTGAACTGTTTGTTCTTCAACCCGTGTTGTTGGATTAGGAACATCGCGGATACCAGTGCGACAATTGCAAACATCGCATAACTGAAAATCGCCAGTGCCGCGTGTAACTCAATCCATGGATTGCCACCGAAAATTCCAGAGGGGTAGGGTAGGTCCCAATTTGGAATCAGTAGCGCAGTGGCAGCGAGAAACCCAGCGAGACCTGCGGTGAAGAATCCAAGCAGGCGTAGTTTGAAAGCAGGGCCGATAAGGAAATAAAGCAGCACCAGCGACCATGCGATAAATTGCGAAATTTCAAAGATATTGCCAAGTGGGCAGCCTTTGATTTCTGCGCTGCGTAGATTGAGCCCCAGCGTTTGAAAGACGAAGCCACCCGTGAGAAGGGTAAACATCGCGGTGCGTGGGTAGGGCTTGCGGATCAGCAGGGTGATAATGCCAAACGTAAAGGCGCTCAAATAAATCGAGGCGCCGATCGCAAGTGCATCACGCGCAGAAATGACGATGTCTTCAAGCATGATAGGGGGCTGGACCGTGCGAACTGTGCTTACCGTACGACTTGCGCAGGTGGAGTGGCGTGGGCGGTCTCGTAGGCACCGTCCTGCCAGGCCTGCACTTTATTAGTCAAGAACTCGATGAATTTGGGGTGCTCGTTGAGGCAAGGGATTTGCTCCAGATCTTCGCCGCCAGCTTCGATGAAGATGTCACGCCCTTCTTGGGCGATTTCTTCCAATGTTTCGAGGCAGTCCGCAGTGAAGGCTGCACAGATGACTTTGACGCGCTTATTGCCGTCTTCGGCGAGTTGCTCCAGTGTCTGATCGGTGTACGGACTCAGCCATGGTTCTCGGCCGAGACGTGATTGGAAGGTGATCATGTATTTCTCTTTGGGGATGGCCATTGCCGCGACGAATTTCTCGACTGTCATCGCGCACTGGTGGCGGTAGCAAGTGGCATGTGCGGGGTGGCATGTATTGCAGCAATCTGGGGTGGTCATACAGTGATTGTGCGATGGGTCACCCTTTACTAGATGGCGCTGCGGTATGCCGTGGAAGGAGAATACCAGTTTGTCAAAGTTGCCGTCTTCCAGTGCTGGGCGCGCGCGCTCAACGAGTGCGGCGATGTAATCTGGGTCTTGGTAGAATGGCGGTAGCAGTGTGGTCTTGAGGTCTGGCTTGAGCTTACGCACCGACTCCATCATATGCACCACCGCGGTCTCATAACTGGACATCGCGTAGTGCGGATACATCGGCACGATTAGTACATCGTCGACACCTTGGTCGAGCAGCTCTTGCAGTGCGCTCTCGGTCGAAGGCGAGCCATAACGCATGCCTAATGCGACCGGCACATCGACTTGCTCTGATAAAGCTTTCTGCTGTGCTCTAGAAGTCAGGATGAGCGGTGAGCCGTCTTCAAGCCAGATCTTAGAGTAGGCTTCGGCTGATTGTTTCGGGCGATTGGGCAGAATCAGGCAGTTAACCAGAAACCAGCGAATGGCAAAGGGAGCATCGAGCACACGTCCGTCCATCAGGAACTCGCGGAGGTATTTACGCACGTCGCTGACTTGAGTGGAATCGGGGGAGCCGAGGTTGAGTAAGATGACACCTTGTTTGGACATGCGCATAGAGAAGCTACTAGCAGGGGGATTTGTCAAACCGAAGTGTCAAAGAGCTGCACTTCATCGTGAGAGAAGGCTGCGCGAGTGAGCGTGGTAGTGAGAATGAGTCATTTGGGGAGGGGCGAGCTCCGTCTCGTGCGCCTGTTCTCTTTATTTCTGAATATCTTACGTACTTTTCACTCTCGCCCGTCACTCTCACTACGCGCATGGCGCGTCACTCCGTGCGCAGCACGGTATGTCTTCGGAGCAACGCTGGTTTGCTTTTTAAACCATGCGGAAAAGTGGTGGGGCTCGGGGTAACCGCAGCGCGTGCCAATTTCCATGATTGGGAAAATGGTCGTTGTTAGGAGCTGCTGAGCGAGTTCAAGTCGGGCTTTGGAAAGTAGTCGATAGGGGCTGGTGTTAAGTTGCGCCTTGAAGGCCAGCTCTAGCACACGGCGCGAGACACCGACGTTGTGCGCGATCTGCTCCATCTCCAATTCGGAGTTGGCTAGACTGTCATGGAGTAAGTTGGCGGCTTGTTGGGCGATACGCGCGCGGCCTTTCAACAGCGAGGATGCGCGCGGGATCAGCTGGGATGGCGTTTGTAGGCTGAGATTCGAGGAGAGCTGTCCGTGTGTTAGGAGTTCGTGGAGGGCTAGGGCTGATTTGTAGCCTGTTTCGCGGATCGGTTGCTTGAAACTACTAATGCCGATTCCCGCAAAGATCGAATCGGAGGGATCGTTGTCGACGCCAACCACCAGTATGTCGCGGCCGCACTCCAGGCCTTGCCGTTGTGCTTCCAGTATGAACTCACGAGCACAAAGATCGTTGGAGCAAAACACCCCGCGTAGACCGCCGTCGCGGGGAAGCGCTTTGATCTGGTCGGCTAACAGTGGGCCAGGGCGTAGCTTAATGATGTTAGTCGTGTCTGGCAGGCCCGCTCTGAAGCCCGCTTCGCGCAGACGGGTGTAGTGAACGCCATCCGCGCCGAAGAACGCAAAGCACTTGGCTTGTTGGGCGATAAGGTGCTCGGCAGCGGATCGACCAGTGGCTTCGTCGTCTGGACCGACGTTGGGAATGCTGTTGATTGAGGAGAAGTTAAACATGTTGACCGCCGTGACGCCTTGCTCGACCAGCCCTGCAATCCAACCGTCGCTGACGAAAGTTCCTATCGCACCTGTGAGTTGCCCAGACTTCGCGAGTTTCATCAGCCGCACTTCAAAGCCGAAGTTTAGGGGCATGAGCTGCCACTCCAAGTGTGCCTCGTTAACATAGTCGGATACGCCACTGAAGATTTCGGCGGCATGCCGAAAGTTCAGGTCGAAGGCGATCGCGATCATCTTTTCTGAGGAATCCATTTAATGTTCGTAAATATATAAATATATATACGTAAATACGAAAAGACTTTTTCCAGAAAATCAGTATACTAGTTGGTATTATGAAAAAAGCACTCATCACAGGTATCACTGGGCAAGATGGCTCTTATCTTGCAGAACTTCTGCTAGCAAAAGGCTACGAGGTGCACGGCATCATCCGCCGTTGCTCGACTTTCAACACGCAGCGTATTGATCATCTCTACACGGATCCCCACATCAATGGCACCAAGATGTTTCTGCACTATGGCGATCTGGCCGATGGTGTGATGTTGATGAAATTGATCTATCAATTGCAGCCAGACGAAATTTATCATCTGGGTGCACAGAGTCACGTACGTGTGTCCTTTGATGTGCCGGAATATACGGGCGACGTGACAGGTCTCGGCACGCTACGTCTACTCGAAGCAATTCGTGAAGTCGGCCTCGAAGGGAAATGCCGCTTCTACCAAGCCTCTTCTTCCGAAATGTTTGGTCTGGTTCAAGAAGTGCCTCAAACTGAGAAGACCCCGTTTTACCCACGCTCGCCTTATGGGTGCGCTAAGGTCTACGCTTACTGGCTCACCGTGAATTACCGTGAATCTTACGGGATACACGCGACCAATGGCATTCTCTTCAATCACGAGTCTCCCCGTCGTGGCGAGACCTTTGTGACGCGTAAAATCACGCGTGCAGCATCCCGTATTAAGCTTGGCCTACAAGATAAACTCTTCTTGGGCAATCTCGATGCGCAACGTGACTGGGGCTATGCCAAGGAATACGTCGAAGCAATGTGGCTCATGCTGCAACAAGATGAGGGCGATGATTATGTGATGGCCACTAACGAGACGCATTCTGTCAAGGACTTCGTCATCGAGACATTTAACAATCTTGATCTAGATTGGGAAAAATATGTCGATTACGACAAGCGCTATGAGCGTCCGACTGAGGTCGAGTTACTCATTGGAGATCCAGCCAAGGCCAAGAAGCAACTGGGCTGGGAGCCAAAGGTCAAATTCAAGGAGCTAGTCAAGATTATGGTCGATTCGGATCTGGTACTCGCCAAGCAAGAGCTCGCGGTCAAGCAAGCAACGAATCGTTAACACTGGTTCTTTGCCGTGATCATGATTTTACTTAAATATTCACCCTGTTTTAATGTCAGGATTATGATTCAGAAGGGCAGGGGCGGAAAACAGCAGATATGAATAAGACATCAAGAATATACGTCGCTGGGCATCGCGGTATGGTTGGCTCGGCTGTGGTGCGCGCACTGCGCGCTAAGGGCTTTGATAAGATCATCGTACGCAACCGCAGTGATCTCGACCTGACGAACCAGGTGGCGGTACGCGATTTTTACGCGGCCGAAAAGCCAGACGTTGCAATTATTGCCGCCGCTCGTGTGGGTGGTATTCATGCTAACAATACCTATCCTGCTGAATTTATGATGGAGAATCTGGCCATCGCGCAAAACACGATTGGAGAGGCCTTCAGCGAAGGTGTGCAACGTCTGCTTTTTCTCGGCAGCACCTGTATCTATCCAAAATTCGCCGAGCAGCCAATTAAAGAAGAATGCTTGCTCACCGGCCCACTCGAAGCAACCAATGAGGCCTATGCGATCGCCAAGATTGCGGGTCTTAAAATGTGCGAGTTTTACCGTCGCCAATATGGCGTCTGCTACCACTCCGCGATGCCGACCAATCTCTACGGGCAAGGCGATAACTATCATCCGCAAAATTCACACGTGCTCCCTGCGCTGATCCGACGCGTCCACGAAGCCAAGGCAAACAACACGCCCGAGGTTGCGATTTGGGGCAGCGGCACACCGCTGCGTGAGTTTTTGCACGCCGACGATGCTGCTGCTGGCATCCTACATTTGCTTGAACTCGAGAATCCGCCTGAGTGGGTGAACCTTGGGTGCGGCATCGATATTTCGATCGGCGACCTTGCACGTTTAGTCAAAGATACTGTGGGTTATGAGGGTGAGCTCACCTTTGACACTACGAAGCCAGATGGCACGCCGCGCAAGTTGACTGATATTTCCAAGATCAAAGCCACCGGCTGGGCACCGCAGATCCCAATCGAGCAAGGTGTGCCGATGGCATATCAATCGTTCCTCGACGAGCAAGCTGCTGGCACGCTGCGCGAGTAAAACGTCGTGCTGTGCACGGAGTGAACGCTTCGCTAGCGACGCCAGCGGCGAGTGAGGTGTTTGTGGCCTCGATCGTGAGATCGGGGAGCCTGTTGGCACTCCTCACTAATCGGCTTCGCCGATTCCTTGTCGTCGTCGTGCTTCGATGCATTGCTCGCTGCCTGCTTCGAAGCGGCGACATACGCTCGGACGCGATTCATAGATACGGCATAACTCGTCTTCTTTGAGATACGGGCAACGGGCGTGGAAGGGCAGCGGGAAGAGCTGGTAAGCCTTGCCTTCGGCTTGTAGATATTCAGGCAACGCGCGTGCCTCTTGCCGAATCGCTGGTTCGCGCATTGCATCCGCTTCGCTGGCAAAGATTGGAAAGCTCCGGCAGCAGGCACCGCATTGAGTGCAGTCGTATTTAGTCGGGCTAGGCGGCATGGTGTAGCGCAGGTTTACGCGCAGCGCTTTGTTTGCCAAGCGTGATCGTTCGGGCTTTGTTACCATCATGGCCTTAGGCTTCAAGCGCATCGCTCACTATTGCTAAGCCATCACCAGCAGAGTTCCGTTAACCCTCAAGGGCCAAGTTGAAACGCTCATCCTCGTGAGTTGAACGTTTTAAATTTCATGTTGAGTGCTTATTCCATCCATTACGATTTACTAGGAAATGTCTCTGATTAGATCCAACTGAGGTAATCACAACGAAAGAGCCGTAAATTTGTATAGGCAACGCCTCTGCAGTCAGGGCAATAAAAAGAAGTTGGAAGTCGGTGCCGAGCCTGTCATACGCTCAATGGAAATTAATATGACACAGACTTTACATATCATTACTGGACCGACTGCGGTTGGCAAAACCGAGTATGCACTCTCTTATGCAGAGAAGCATAATGCCGAGATCGTGTCGTGCGACGCCTCGCTCGTTTATCGTGGCATGGACATTGGCACCGCCAAGCCTACATCTGAAGAACTCGCCCGTGTGCCGCATCACTTGATCGATTTGAACGCGGTGGAGCAGCCCTATCACATCGCTGCGTATGTGCGTGATTCTAAGGCGGCTGTGGCCGACATCTTTGCGCGTGGTAAGTCGGTCGTGGTGGCAGGGGGCAGCGGATTTTATTTAAAGAGCTTCTTCGCGCCGGTGATAGATATCGTCGTGGTATCCGATACGGTTCGTGCGCAGGTGGCTGATCTCTATGCCGCCGAAGGCTTGGCTGGTTTGGTTGCTGAGCTGAATCAACGAAGCCCTGAGGGCATTGGTAATTTGGATGCGCTGAATCCACGCCGGGTACTGCGGGCACTCGAGCGCTGCATTGCATCAGGTAAGTCGTTGCCGGATTTACAGGCTGAGTTTGCCGCACGTCCTGAGCCATTCGCGGACTGCGAGAAGCAGTACATTCTACTTGAGCGTGACCCCGAAAATCTACGCCAGCGCATTATTCGACGCGTGGATCAAATGCTGCGGGCCGGTCTCGTTGAGGAGGTCGAATGTCTGCGTGAGCTTGGTCTTGAAAAGAATCCGAGTGCGGTTGCGGCGATTGGATATCGCGAGACGCTTGAGTATTTAAAAGGTGCGATTCAGCTCAAGTCACTCGCTCCGGCAATCGTGCAAAATACGAATCATTTGGTGAAGAAGCAGGGTACCTGGTTTCGCACTCAGATCCGTAAGCCTGATCAGCTGATTACTTTCTAGTTTAGCTGAAAAAACTTTTCGCCGATTATTGCCAAGATTCGGGCTCCTCCTGACCATTCCGAGGAATCCAAAAAAGACCCACCGCCGAACAGATCAATGCTCGGTTGTGGGCCGCGTGGCTCTATCGAGAGCTTAATTAACGGTTTTTGATAGCGGTGATCTATCGCTACGGTGCCGTTGCTGAGGCAGGTGTTGCCTGTGGCTGGACGTATTCAATGGTAGCACCGTCGCGTAGGCTCTTGATGTAAGCTTGCGCTACTTCGCCCTTCGCGTTTTGAGTCAGGTAGTTGAGGATCTGGTCCTTCGCCTCGGCGAATGGAGTGGTGCTCGGTTCGCCTGCTTCTTGGCGGTCTGTAACTTTGATGATGTGGTAGCCAAAGGACGTCTCGACGACCTCACCGACTGCATCAACGTCTTGACTAAATACGGCAGTTTCAAATTCTGGTACCATCTGGCCTTTCCCGAATTGTCCGAGTGAACCGCCTTGTGCCCCGCTAGGGCAACCTGAATGCGCTTTCGCGGCATCTTCGAAAGTGGTGGTCTCGGCGACGATGTCAGCGCGGATCGCTTCGAGTTGTGCCTTCTTGGCGGCTTTTGCTGCATCGTCCTCTCCTGGCTCGAACGAGAGTAAAATATGGTTGGCAGATGCGTTCGCGGGGCTCGCAGGACTCTCGAAGTTTTGCGGGTTGCCATCGTAGAATGCTTGGGCATCCGCTTCGGTTGCTGCGGGTACATCTTTGGTTTGGCTTTCGAACAGTTGGCGAGCAGCCATGTCGATCTTGATGTTTTCCTTGAGTGCTTCAAGAGTCATGCCTTGTGATGCGAGCGCGGCCTCAAAAGTCATTCCGTCAGGAATTGAGCTTTTGATTTGTGCGATGGTATTCTCCACTGCTTCATCTGCAACGACGATACCTGAATCTGTAATCGCGATCGCAATGAGCTTCTCATTGATGGCATTATCCTCAGCACTCTTGAATGCCAGTGCTTTAATTTCGTCGGATATGGGTGCGCCCTGAGCTTGCGCCTGATATTGCTGAAGCATCGTATTTGCCATCTCCTGGAGATCCGCTTGAGTAATCACTTCGCCATTCACGCGAATGGCGATTGTTTCGTCGACGGCAGGTGTTGCAGCGAGCTCGCTGACTGATGCCGTTTCAATGTCTGCAGCAAATGCGCTTGCCGACAGTAATAAGGCAGTTGTAGATAGTGCTTTGAAAGTCTTCATATAAATCAAATTATCAATTGAATGGTTGTTTTTTGTTAAATGGAACAGCGAGGATCAAAGAGAAATTGAGGAAGGCAAACGAAAAATCTGGGCGGTGATGCCTTCGTTATGAGCGATTAATCAGAACTAGTTAGGTTGCGGTGGAATAGGTGCTCTGCGCTTAGATCTCAGATGCGCACCAGTCTTCAATATAAAGTCCTCGCCCTGAACTGATAATGGCAAGCAGTGAACCGAGACGGGGTTCAGCAGGCTTGAGCGCAGCCTTGAACTTTGAGCTGTTCCAGTTGTTCGACTTGACTGTCGAAGTCCACGCATCCTTAGGGTTGGCGTGGTTAGTTTTAATTTGGCATTGAGCAAGCTCAATGCATGCCATTCAATCGTATCAATCGCTTATTGTTTGATCGCTTCGATGTTGATCGTGATGTCGACTTCTGTGCCGACTGCAGGCTTGCCGCCGTTAATGCCCCATTCGGTGCGATCAATTTGTGTCGTGGCTTCCCAACCGGAAAGCTGTGCGCCTTTCATGCCTGGCCCGAAACCTAAAAGATCGACCTGGAGCAGCACTTCTTTGGTGGTTT
>JAQXBA010000149.1 GCA_029252625.1 Opitutia bacterium
TCGAAGCCGCGATCGAGAAAGTTGGGCAGATTTCCAAGGGATAATAAATCGAGCCCGATGAGTCGTAGTTGCTGACGTGCTACGCCAGACTCATCCAGCAGCGCCACAGACGATTCAATTACTGGCACTAAATGCCAATCCGGACTCGCCGCCACCGCTACCAGTGACTCGAGGTCGTGACTGGAAATCGGTCCCTGCACGGAGCGGATTAAGAAGTCGCTCTGCCCCGAGACGGCTTCATTGAATAAGGAGAAATTAGCGGATGCCGCGCGAATAGCTTGGCGTATGCCGCTAAAGGCACCCACGCCGATCGCTACAATTGCAATGAGAACGAGATAGTTGGCCCAACTCGTGCACCAGTGACGCAGCGACAGCTTGCGTAGCAACAGCAGGGCGATAGGTGACTCTGTAAAAAACCGCATTATTTGAGCGCTTGCCTAGGCGTTTACGATGCAACCATCTTTCATGTACACGACACGCTCACAGATACGCGTGGCACTCGACTCGTGAGTCACCAGTAGCAGTGCGATTGCATATTGGCGCGACAAGGATTCAAGCAGGTCCAAGATGCGGTCACCACTCGTCGAATCCAAGCTGCCAGTCGGTTCGTCGGCTAATATCACTTGCGGGCGATGCATGATCGCACGTGCAATCGCCACGCGTTGGCGCTCACCACCGCTCATTGCATCTGGCTTGTGGTCAGCGCGATGAGCTAGTCCCACTGCATCGAGCAAGGTTTGCACACGCTCGGTTCGCTCGGAGCTTGGCATGCCGATTAATTGGCCTGGGAGTTCGATGTTTTCGAAGGCACTGAGGGTGGGTAGTAGATGGAAGGATTGAAAAATGTAGCCGATGCACTCGCGCCGATAGCGTTCCAATTCGGATTCGCTGGCATCGGATAGTGCATAGTTGCCGACTCGAATGGTTCCGGCATCGACGGGTTCGATCCCCGAGAGGCAATTGAGCAGCGTGGATTTACCACTACCACTTGGCCCCATCAGTGCGACGCGCTCGCCAGCTGCGATCGTTAGATCGACGCCATGTAGCACCTCCACCTTTCCGTAGGCTTTGTGCACCGCCGACATGTCAAGCACGGGCTTAGCAGTTGCCGATGGGGTGCTTGCTGCGGGGCTTTCTAAATTTGAATGCATATTGGTTAAATTAAAACGCAGTTGGAGCGCAAAGCTTACGACTTAAAAATCAGAAGTCGCGGATTATACCCGTGCTGACCTTCGTCGATCAATTCGTGGGATTTAGCTAATGGCATGCAGTGAAGGCTTACAGTCATTGAAAGTCGAATGAATGGAATAAGTCGCCTGTCGTAGGGTCTCACTGATTGCTGATCTGGAGGACTGGTTCCTTTTAGCCGTCGAGCGGATTGAACCATTTGACTTTTGGGAAACGTGCGAAGTCAGCATCGGCGCTGTGAACGGTTGCATTGAGTCGCAACGCGGCTGCGGCTATTTGTGCATCGCTAACGAGGTTGGCGGCTGTGCCAGCTGCGATGAGTAGCGCTTCGGTTGTGGCGAGGTCTTCTAGTTCGGCATCAATCAAACTGACGGCGGGGAAGTCCAGCCAGTTGTGTAGATAGGCAAATGCTTCTTGTGTGGTGAGTGGTTGCGTGAAGACGCGACGATTGGTGGATAGCCTCACAAAAGCAAAGACGACGCCAGTGGTGAGTCCGACGGCAGCGCCGCTTTCGATTAAGTCCTGCCACCATTTTAGAGATTTACTGTGATCTATGCTGTCAGTGTTGACGGCATATAGCAGTAGATAGGCGTCTGGTAGGATCATTTACCTGTGCCTTTGTAGGTTGCTGGATTCTCAGCGGCGAGGAATGCATCCGCCTCTAACTCATCCGCGAAATCGCTTAAGCGGCGTGGATCGACTCCGACCTTCAGTCCCATTGCTCGGGGGGGGAGCAGCGCTCTTTTTGTGTCTGCTGGTTTGAGCGATTCGCGGAGTGCATCGTTGAGCACGCGCTTGAAGCTC
>JAQXBA010000170.1 GCA_029252625.1 Opitutia bacterium
AAATTCTGCAAAAAACACTTCGTCTCGTATCAACGCATGCGCGAGTGGCGCGACGTGCATCACCAGCTAGAGCGGGTTCTTAAAAACCTGAAGATGATGTCAAGCGGGAAGAGCTCCCCTCGTGGCCTCGGTCGTAAGACCGGGGGAGCAGAGCCAAAGTCTCCTACGGACGCTCCCCGCTCTCACGAGCGAGGCCACAAAGCCAAACAAGCAACAAGCAACAAGCAACCAACACCCCTCGACTCCAAAACCGACGCGGGCTACGCCGCAATTCACCGCTCCATCCTCACCGGCCTATTGAGCAACATCGCGGTCAAAGAAGAAGAGCACAACTACCGCGGCCCACGTAACCGTAAGGCACTGCTCTTCCCCGGATCGGGACTGTTCGATCACGAAACCGCGAAAAAACAACGCAAGGCCTCTTACGCCAAGAAGGCCAAACCGAAGCCTGCCAAGACCACCGCGCCCGCATGGATTGTTTGCGGCGAGTGGATGGAAACCAGCCGTCTCTTTGCCCGCACCGCCGCAAAAGTTGATGTAAAGTGGATCGAGGAAATGGCCGGCGATCTACTCAAACTCAAACACTCAGAGCCCTTCTGGAGCACCAAGTCTGCCGCCGCTCTTTGTAAGCAGCGCAAAGTCTTGTTCGGACTAGAGATCGGCCGCAGCAACGTCAGCCTCAGTCGCATCGCGCCCGATGAATCAACCGACATCTTTGTCCGCAACGGATTGATCGAAACCGGCATTCGTGAACGCCCTGACTTTATCGCGCATAACGCCGAGATCTCTGAAAAGGCCGAGTCCGAACTTGCCCGCCGCCGCCTCGGATCAGGCTTCGCCGTGGAAGACAGATTGTTTAATTTCTATCGTCAACGCCTCGACGCCGTCGGCTCGTATGCCGAACTGCGTAGCTTCGCTAAGCGCGAGCATGGCGGCCGACTCGACTTCCTCAAAGCCACGATCGACGACCTACTCCCCGAAACCGAGCAAGACGACACACTCGAAGCATTCCCAAAGTCACTCGTCATCGGCGGCAGTGAATTGCCCCTCAACTATCGCCACGAGCCCGGCGGCGACGACGACGGGGTAACCCTTTGCGTGCCGATCACCCAACTCGGCGCGATCCAACAAGGCACGCTCGACTGGGCGGTGCCGGGCCACCTCGAAGAAAAAATCGAAAGCCTGCTGCGCGGCCTGCCCAAGCAGATCCGCATCAGCCTACACCCGCTCAAAGAACGCGCCGCGGAACTGCGCACCAGGCTCAAGCCCTCCGAGCGTTCACTGCGTGAACAACTCGCCGAGCAGCTCAAGGAGCAATACGGAATCCAAACTTTCAAAGAAAACTGGTCGAAGACTGATATCCCGAGCTACCTGCAGCCACGTATTCAGATTAAGAATACAAAAGGTGACGTTCTCGCCGACGGCCGCGACCTATATGCCCTGCGCGAATCCTTAGAAACTACTAGCAAAGAAGTCTCTCGCAGCAACGGCCTCGACGCGATACCCGCATGGCAAAAAGCCACCGCACACTACGAGCGTGAAGCCCTCAGCAGTTGGAACTTTGGCGACCTCCCAACCGAAATTGACCTCAGTGGGGACTCAGGCCTGCCGCTCAAAGCATTTCCCGCATTAGTCTTAGAAGGCGAGCAAGTGCATCTACGTCTCCTCGCTGACGCCTCCAAGGCACTCCACGCTACACAAAAAGGCTGGCCCGCACTCAGCACCATCGCGATGGGACGCGACATCGCCTGGCTGCGCAACGACTTAAAAGACCTCAAACAACTCGGCGCTCTCCTGCTACCACTTGGCGACTTCGACACCGTCAAAGCGAGTGCTTGGCACCACATTCAGAATCACCTTTTCCGCTCTGATAAATATTTACCGCTTAAAGAATCACGCTTTAAAAAAGTACTCGCGCGCGCCGATGATGAACGCCGCGGGATCGTACCCAAGCTCAAAGAGCAGCTCCGCGTACTCCTCGAAGCCCGCCAAGAAATCAGCCTATTACTAGAGCAGAGGAAAACCAACAAGGCGCTCGTTTATCCAGGCATGCGTGCCCAGATGGAACGTATCGCTCCCAAGGATTTGCTGAACCACTGCAGCTTCACGGAACTGCCCCACCTCACCCGTTTCTTAAAAGGCATGCGTCTACGCGCCGAACGCGCCAAAGACAGCATCCAACGCGACATCGAAAAAACGAAACGCATCGAACCCTACGAAACACGGCTAGTCAAATTAGACAAACTAGCCAAAGGCCCCGAACAAAAGTACCAAGTCAAAGCCTACCACATGCTCCTCGAAGAATTTAAAGTATCGGTCTATGCACAGGAACTCGGGACCTCGCAAAAGGTCTCCGAAAAACGTCTTGAAAAACTAGCCGACGAGCTCGAACGGAAAATAAAGTAGTCATTCAATCTACAAATAACACGTCCTGCTCTTCACAATATCAGGTCTGTCTTCCAATATTTATCTTATTGTAGACTAGCCCAGAGGGGGACACATACAGAACAGGTGCAAAAAGTTAATACTGAAATGAAGCAATGGACTGCTTGTCTAGAATGTCAGGGACAGGGTAAACAATCCCGGAAGCCCTCAAGGAAAGTGCGACTCCGCTACCAGCGGGCACTGGGTCAATTTGATACAATAAAAAGCACTGAAACGGCTCCCGTTCGCCCGAAGGGTCATCTCGATACATGTTGGAATTGCAATGGAACTGGCTTGGTTACTTCTGAGAGCCATCCACTAGCGGATGCAGACAAGTACCCCCACCTCGCCATCATTGGTGGAGGCATCGGCGGAGTCGCTCTAGCCGTTGCTTGCTTACACCGCGGCATCCCGTTTACTCTGTATGAACGCGATAGCGACTTCGACACGCGCGCCCAGGGCTATGGACTCACGCTGCAACAAGCGAGTCGAGTGATCGAGGGATTGGGCATTACCTCGTTAGAAGCGGGAGTGACATCAACCAAGCATGTGGTGCATACGACCGATGGCAAAGTGATAGGTGAATGGGGACTCAGAAAATGGGGACGGGATACTGCGAAGCCATCACCGAGGCGTACGAATGTACATATTTCGCGGCAGTCGTTGCGTTCGACGCTAATTAAGCAGCTCGGTGGACATGATGCGGTGCAGTGGGGGCACCAGTTGGTGGATATTAAACAATGTCAGGCTGGAAGTGTGGATCTGAGCTTTGATGTGGCCGGTAAGATAAAGCACGCCAAGGCGGATCTCGTGGTGGGTGCGGACGGTATTCGTAGCTCAGTGCGGAGCTTGCTGATGAATGAAGATACTTCCCCTTTACGCTATCTCGGTTGTATTGTAATTCTGGGGATTTGTCCTTTGGATGCTCTCGCAGGCCTTGAGAGTTCTTTGTTAGATTCAGCCACGGTATTCCAAACTGCCAATGGCACTGAGCGGATCTACATGATGCCCTATGCGTCCGACTCGGTGATGTGGCAACTGAGCTTCCCGATACCCGAAAAAGATGCGAAGGCCATGCATGCCCAAGGACCTCAAGCACTTAAGGCTGAAGCGTGTCGGAGGACTCAGTGGCACAGCCCCATTCCGCAAATTTTAACCGCCACCTTGGTCGCTCAGGTTTCTGGTTATCCCGTTTATGACCGAGCACTACTTAAGCCAGAAATGCTCGAGAAGGCCAATCAAATGACTCTAATCGGTGATGCGGCTCACCCGATGAGCCCATTTAAAGGACAGGGAGCCAATCAAGCGCTACTAGATGCGCTCGCGCTGGCTCGAGGGATCTCAAAAGGATGTCACCCCTCATCGCATTGGCGGAAAGCCGGAATGCGGGCAACTGTGTTAAAGGAGTTTGAATCCGAGATGTTGAAACGAAGTGCGACCAAAGTGAAGGATTCAGCAGAGGCTGCTCAGCACCTGCATTCCGCCAGTGTGCTCGATGAGGGCAATGGACCGAGAGGACGAAGCCCAAAGAAAAATGATAAATAATTAGGCTTAAAATGGAGCCTTGCCGTTAGCGATTAATTTTAATCATAAGTTGTACGAATGGTACCTTTTCTGATAGCGTGACCAAATCCGCATCTCGGTTAACTGACAGAATAGGCCTCGCGGACCTTGCCGACCAAGCCTGTTTGAAGCAAGCAGAGCCATGTGTTGCTTGAGTCTCGGCCAAACTCACAACCACGACCAGGCTCGATAACCTTGCATTTTGAAGGCATATCATCTGTGCTCATTCCATCATTGATTCTAAATCTACCACTTCGCAGCCAGAGACTGCTTACCCTGAGACTACCCAATGGCCCGCACTGCTGCGCGGTTCAGTGCTCAGCAGCGCACAGTCCAAGCATGTGCAATACATCTCGCTGGCTGATCGCCGAGCGCAAGTGGTGATCACCATCAATGCGTTCTTAATCCCACTTGCGATTTCCGCCTACGAGAATCCACAGATTCGGCTTGGCATCACACTTTACGTCCTAGCTGCAGCAGTCAGTATTGTCTTCGCAGTCATATGCCTGATGCCGAAGCGCTACCAAACAAACCCTGGCGAAAAATCTAATTTGCTGCACTTTTCTGGGATTTGGCAATATAATGAAGCCACCTACAAGGCACTGATGCGCGAATCTCTAGAGAATCGTAACACCATCACGGAACTCATGGTATCCGACATTTATCACCTGAGCAATGACGTGCTGCGGCCTAAATTCCGCTGGATGCGTCTGAGTTTCTACGCTTTTCTCTGTGGCCTGCTGAGCGCCCTGCTATTCATCGCACTGCCACTTGCGTTGTAAAAGATTCGATACGAACTTAATGGAATCGAATCGAGCAGTTGCTAAGGCCGTTATTTCGGAGGACGATACCGACTATCTATTGGCTTAGCATACGCTCCCCGATCTGACGATCGAGGCTGAACCAAGTAACCTTCGAATTGAGACGGTGGATCGCTCTAGCCAGCTCAGTCTCGCCGGCACACCTCACAAATACACACCGTAGAACCATCGACCTTCTTATAGCGGAAGTGCCGCTCGGGGTGAGTCTTATCGCTTGCACCACATTCACTGCAGGTATGAAACGCAGCATTGTCGCGCTCGACCTTTTGTTTGGCAAACTGCGTGCGTCGTTTGCGGCTCTCGACAGAGTTGAGCAAGTCATTGCGAAAGAACAGGAAAAAGTTAAGCAACGGCCCGAGAATCGCGATGCGATCACCCCATGACGGCGCACCCACAAAAGAGAATGCAGTCAACCCGACCGCCAACCATGCTAGCCATTTCACCTTCACAGGCAGAAAAAACATGATCAGAAATTCAACATTCGGGTGGTTCACTGCGAAAGCGAGAAAAACACTCAAGTAGAGAAAATCAGGAAAGATAATGATCGTCGTCGCGGGTGAAATAAATTGCCCAATAAACGCCGCGATAATCGTAAGGAGCACACCACTGAGCAGGTAGATATTAAACCGGAATGCGCCCCAGATCTGTTCAAGTGCCGAACTCATCATCCAGAAAATATACCAGAAAAAGGCAAGAAACAGCGCGCTCATCGCGCCACCGGCAATATTGGGCGGTGAAATCAGAAATGAAAACAAGCGCCATAACTCACCGCCGAGCACTGCCTTCGGAATCAGAGGTACGGTCACAAACGAGATCCGTCCACTAATGACCAAGGCATACACGACCAACTGTGCGACGATAACATACAGTACCACATTTGGCACAGCCCAATGCCCGAAGCGCTTCTCTAGCTTATCTAAGAAAGTCATGTTTTATCTATCTTAGGCAGTTCGCATGAGCGCAAGCGAAAGACGCAAAAGACCCAATCAAGCAACAAATACTATGAAGTACACCCTTCGGTTGAGCATTTATAATTCTCGATTCCCTCAGCTCCCTCAAAGACAGCAAAGACACGGATCTTTTAAATTCAACGCATCCGCATGCTTAGCATCTAGTAGCTCAAAGAAGAATTCCTCCACAAGCAGGCTCTACCTAAAAGAAGAAGTGCAGGATCAAATGCAACACGATGCAGGACGCAATGGCTGCGGCGAGATCGTCAATCACGCAACCGAGGCCGCCAGGGAGGTTCTGCAATTTCGAAATCCCAAATGGTTTGGCAATATCGAAGATCCGGAATAGCACGAAGCCTGCAAGCAATACCGGCCAGCCACCATGCTCGGCAACAAGCCCTTGCGGGCCATTCATGCCCAAAAAGACCAACGGCACTGCGATCCACTCATCGAAAATGATCATTCCAGGGTCTCGCATTTGCAGGCGACGCTCTGCAGTATCGCAAATAGCCACAGCGAGATACGAAAGCATCAGCATGTACAAAAGATAGCTCAGCGGCGTGGCATTGTGAAACAGCACGGCATACAGCCCAACACCAGCGACGCTACCGACCGTGCCAGGGCCTTTTTTAACGAGGCCAAGCGGTCCGAGTGTTGCGAGGTTTACCACTAACGGTGTGGGCAACATCTGTGTCCACGGAAAATAGCGTTGTATGTTATTCACCCGTTGTTTCATCCTCCCCAATAAATACCGACCAGTATTTGGTCATATACGTAGTGCCAGACGACACTGTAAGCAGCGCTGCCAAAACAAAGAAGGCAACTCCGATCCAGTGTAAAATCTCATCAAAGGATTGGCCCATGATCTGCGGAAAAAAGTCAGGGAAATCCTCACGAATCGCGATAGCTAGCAGTAGTAGAATCGCCGACACGATTTGAAACACGGTTTTGTTCTTACCGGATTTCTCGGCGGCAAGAATGATGCCCGAACTCGCAGCGACAAGCCGCAGCCCGGTGATTAAAAATTCTCGGCTCAAAATCAACAGCAGTAAAAAGAGCGACCACAGACCAGGCAACTCGCCGAGCACCACCATCGTAATGAACAGGCCGACCATAAAGATCTTGTCCGTCAGCGCATCCATCAACTTACCAAAATTGGAAACAATGCCCTGTTTGCGTGCGTAATAGCCATCCGCCCAGTCAGTGATTGCACCGATCACAAACAGCACAAAGGCCGCAGTGCTGGCCCCTGTGATAGGCAGATACAATAGAGCCACCACTCCAAAAATGATCGGAATGCGCGAAAGCGTCAAAAGGTTCGGTAAATTCACAGTGTTAAGGTGGCAATTTTCGACGAGCTGGGCTAGACCAAAATGAGGCAGTCTTATCCATCTTGGTAAATTAGACCATGAAGCTACCGCTAGATTTCCTAAATACTGTTAAAAGTTGGACTTCTAGCATAATATGGACTCAATCCGCCCCCTATCATGAAAATTGCAATTTATCCGGGCTCTTTTGATCCGATCACCAATGGACACCTTGATGTGATCAACCGCGGACGTCACATTTTTGATAAAGTGATCGTCGCGGTAGCTCGTAATCCAAGCAAAGACCCGCTATTCACGCCCGAAGAACGCGTCGATTTGATCAAGGAAAATGTAAAAAATCGCCCTAACATTGACGTGATTGCCTTTGATGGCTTGATCGTCGATCTGGCAGAGGAGCACGGTGCAGTCGCACTCATCCGTGGCTTGCGCGCAGTGTCTGACTTCGAGCACGAGTTTCAAATGGCGCAAATGAACCGCCACTTAGATGATAATATTGAGACGATCTTCCTAATGCCGAACGAGCGCTATTTTTTTACCAGCTCGCACCTCGTCAAACAGGTATTTAAATTTACTGATCGCGAAAAACACTTAATCCCGACCAACGTGCATGCCGCACTCTCCTTAAAGTTCGGGCACAAGCAATAATATGGCAGCTGACCCCGCACCTTCTACTGATCCCAAACAGGGAAAACGCACACTTGGGATTATCTTCCTGACGCTGTTTATAGACTTAGTCGGATTCTCGATCATTTTCCCTCTGTTTCCGGCGATGCTGGACTACTACCTACCCAATGGCGCAGGCGATGGCAGTCTGCTCGGGCAATTGATCGCGCCGCTCTCAGCCATGGCTGAGCGCAGTGGCGCAGCGGATCCGCGCTTCATGACGGCGGTGCTGTTTGGTGGCATCCTCGGCTCACTCTACTCGATCCTACAATTTATCTGCGCCCCACTCTGGGGCGCTTATTCAGACCGCGTCGGCCGACGCAAAGTACTATTGATCACGATTGCAGGCCTTGCGCTCAGCTACGCCGCGTGGTGCTTCGCCGCCTCGTTCTGGGTGCTTGTGCTGGCACGAGTGCTCGGTGGGGCGATGGGTGGCAACCTCTCAGTGGCTACCGCAGCAGTCGCCGACTGCACCACACGCGAAAAGCGCTCCAGCGGACTGGCGATCATCGGCATCGCATTTGGCCTAGGCTTCATTGTTGGCCCTGCGATCGGCGGTTTGTTTGCCCAGATTAACCTACTGGAAATCGCCCCTTCATTGAGGCAGTTTGGCGTCAACCCATTCTCTGTGCCTGCATTAGTTAGCTTCGCACTGGCACTCACTAATCTGATTTGGGTGGCGCGTAGCTTTAAAGAAACCCTACCAATCGAGAATCGTAGCAAGGCAAACTCGGACCGCAAAGGTGTTCCCGTGTTTCGCATGTTTAAGAGCCGCTGCCCCGAAACGCGACGCACCAACCTAGTCTACCTGCTCTATATGTTAGCGTTCAGCGGCATGGAATTTACCCTCACTTTTCTGGCAGTCGAGCGCTTCCAATTCTCCCCCGCACAGAATGGCGGCATGTTCGTCTTCATCGGCTTGGTGCTAATTCTAGTTCAAGGCGGCATCGTTCGACGCCTTGCTGGGCCAGTTGGTGAAAAACGCCTTGCCGTGACTGGCATTGCTTGCGGCATCGCCGCCTTTCTAATGCTAGCCATCACCCTAAACCTCGGTATGTTCTTCGGCGCACTTGCACTGATGGCCTTTTCGATCGGGCTCGTCTCGCCGACACTCAGCGCACTGGTCTCGCTTTATACCAAGGAGGAGGAACAAGGCGCAGCCATCGGCGTGTTCCGCTCAGCAGGCTCACTCGCCCGCGCGATCGGCCCACTCCTAGCGGCCTTCGCCTACTTTGCGTACGGCTCAAAAAGCGCCTACCTATTTGGCGCAGTTATCGTGATCCTGCCTTTCGTCCTTGCCCTCAAATTGCCCAAGTCAATTAAACACAGTTAATAGTCACCTACCAGTGACTACAAAATTGTATTCTACTATTGTAATAATCCTGATCTGATCAAATGTACTAGTTCTCTAAGGGCAGGCACGCTTACCGTTAGTTTCACAAAAGTCAAAAACAACCAAAATAATACACTAATCTCACCATGCCAGTAGCAACACCTAAGCAATACGAAGCGATGCTCGACGCCGCCCAAAAAGGCAACTACGCCTACCCGGCTGTCAACGTCACATCGATCACCACGATCAATGCAGCGCTTAAATCATTCGCCGACGCAAAGTCTGACGGCATCATCCAAGTTTCCACAGGTGGCGGCCAGTTCGCCTCCGGCCTCGAAGTAGGCGACGCTGCATTCGGCGCGATCGTTCTTGCTGAGGCCACACATCTGCTCGCCGAGAAACACGACGTGCTAGTCGCGCTTCACACCGATCACTGCCACCCTGAGAAGGTTGAAAGTTTCCTCAAACCACTGCTCGAAGCGTCTCGCAAGCGCATCGCAGAAGGCAAGGGCCCGCTCTTCCAATCTCATATGTTCGACGGTTCTGTAGTGGAGCTCGACGAAAACCTTAAGATCTCTAAGGAGCTCTTAAAAGAGTGCGCCGAGCTCGACATCATACTCGAAGTTGAAGCAGGTTGCGTCGGCGGCGAGGAAGACGGTCACGACACATCCGGCCTTCCGATCGAAAAGCTCTACACCACACCCGAAGACATGGTCGAAGTGTACGAAGCACTCCAGCCAATCGGTCGCTTCATTTTCGCTGCTACTTTCGGCAATGTGCATGGTGCTTACAAGCCCGGCTCCGTGAAGCTCCAGCCAACCATCCTTCGCGACGGCCAAAAGGCAGTGACTGACAAGCACGGCGATGAAGCACTCATGGACCTAGTCTTCCACGGTGGTTCTGGTTCTGAGCTCAACGACATCCGCGAAACACTCGGCTACGGTGTTGTAAAGATGAACATCGACACAGACACACAATACGCATTCACACGTCCAATCGTGACACACATTTGTGCAAACATCGAAGGCGTGCTTAAGATCGACGGCGAAGTAGGCAACAAGAAGACATACGACCCACGCGGCTACCTCAAGAAGGGTGAGGCCAGCATGGCAGCACGCCTCGTTCAAGCGGCAGAAGATCTTTGCTCCAACGGCAAATCTATCTTCGGCACTGTCTAAGCTCTTCGTTTAACATTTCACAAAAGGCCAGACGCTCAAGCGTCTGGCCTTTTTTTGTGCACGCATCAACCAAGACAGTCACTCCTTACTCATCACTCCGTGCATCACGGCACTACTCGAGCCCAAGCTTTTGACGGCCTGCGTCGGAAATCATATGCGGCGTCCAAGGCGGATCCCATACGATATCGACTTGTGCGCAAGACACGCCTGAGAGTGCTTCGATGCGTGTCTTCGCGTCATCCGCAATCACTGGGCCCATGCCGCAGCCTTGTGCAGTCAGCGTCATCTTCACGTTGATCGCATGCTTGCCGTCCGCATCTGGTGCCACGACTTGCATGTCATAGATCAGCCCGAGATCCACAATGTTGACTGGAATTTCTGGGTCGAAACAGCCCTTCATCGCTTCCCAGACCTGATCGTCACAAAACGGCTCATCGCCCTGCTCCATCTCAGCCGCTCTTGCAGCCGCCTTGAGTTCAGTTTGTGCCGCGGCACCCAATGCATCCCAATCCTTACTCGAAAGACGAAAAAGCCCTGAGTCTGTGCGAATCGTTACCGTGCCTCCGAGGGCTTGCGAGATCACCGCGCGCGTGCCGGCAGCCAGCACTCGCTCCTCACCCGCAGGGATCACTGTGGCTGTTGTATCGCGAACGAGCGTCAATTCTTCGTTAAAATTCATACGCGCTATAACACTCAGATTCGCCTCTATGTCAATGCACGTCACTACTAGAAGATCCTGCGCCTACTAATAATTCAAATTCCCATGCTAAAATACTTGGCAATCACGTGAAGAGCAGCACCATCAAGCGCTTCTAAAATGACTTCCCTAAGTTACAATCCCCAACGACTTTTTTCCAAAATGTTCAACCCGTTTGCCCTGGCATTTCGCCAATTGATCTTCCTGTTACTTTGCACGCTGCCACTTTCTAGCCAAGCAGCATCCACCAATGAAGCCCCGCTCGATCTCAGCATCATCGAGCACAGCGATGTGATACGCCCCTACATGAATAGGCAGGAACGCATTGCATACATCGATGCCGCGGAACTAATCGAGCAAGGAAAGTCGGACATTCGTAGTGGCGAGGGCCTCCAACAGCAAAAGGCCACGACTATGTATCCCAACAAAGACCTAAAGCCCATCCATGAGCGAGGCGATCGTCTCGTCGAAAAAGGCCAAACTAAAGTGATCGAAGGTCAAAAACAACTCGTCGCGACATTGACCGCAGTCCAGACAAAACGAACTGCCCACCAGGCCATCGCAGCGAAAAAATATAATTTCAAGCTCTCCGAACTAGAGTATGCGACTGCCCTCGAAGTCGCAGCGACACAAACGTTGGAAACATGCCGAGATGCTGGCTATAAAAAAGTATTCTTCGATGGTTTACGCGTCATCACTGCGGCACTAAATACGAAGGCCGCTCCTAAAGCGCACAATGCTGCCTACGACACCTTTATCAAAGCTGACGGCACCCAGTTCAGCCTCACGGTGCCCCTCGGACTCAAACTCGAAAAGGACGAAACAACTGCAGAATATTCCTTTCACTACGACAATTCATCCGCGTTTGAAGGCGAGAAGATCGCACTCCTAGCCATCGAGTTAATCGCTCCTGACAATGGGCCAGAAGCGCTCCTCTCCGTCCGCACTCTTGATTTAGATTCACAACAACTCATCAGTAGTGCCTTATTCTACATCGCGGATGCCAGCGACGTGCTGAACCCCCATGCAATCGTAGCTTCTACAACTGAAGCAGCTGAGCATACAAATGATGAGACTACACTAGAAGCTACATCTGAAGAGCCGATTCCGGCAGCAGAGCTAACAGCAGTTCCACGCACCATTCCAGAGAGTGTCACAATCAATGAGCAAAACCAGATACTCGATAAAATCGCTGACCTCGCATCACCGTATTTTTTCGAGACTGCAATCACAGCAGACAATTCAGCACAATCGATCCTACTCGACAGCTTGCTCAAAGATACGCTCTTGAAAAACTCTTCACTTCTATTCGTAGAAAGTAATTTCATCCAGCGCGCCTACTTGCCCGCAGACGTCGCGCCAGAGACTCTCTCCAGCGCTGCTACCGCAGCTTTTGTAGTCACCCAGAGTGAAGGCAACTACAGCATCGCGGCCGAAGCCTACAGCAGCGGGCGCGTTTTGGAGGTCGGCACGATGACACTCAGCGTCAAAGAGTAAACGTATCAGCAACGAGTGCTGCTAAATATACTTGAAGAATGAGGTGCAGTTTGCCTTAAAATTTCTGCATGCCTAAAGTAATTATTATCGGTGCAGGTGGAGTCGGAAACGTCGTGGCGCATAAATGCGCTCAGCTACCTGAAATTTTTGAAGAAATCGTGCTCGCCTCGCGCACAGTCTCGAAATGCGACGCAATTGCCGCGGACATCCAAACCAAGCAAGGCCAAATGATTCGCACCGCCGCGATCGATGCAGATGATGTGCCCGCGATGACTGCCTTTTTTAACGCAGAGAAGCCGCAGCTCGTGATCAACGTCGCGCTGCCCTACCAAGATTTACCACTGATGGATGCCTGCCTCGCCGCGGGCGTCGACTACCTCGACACAGCCAACTATGAGCCACTCGACGAGGCGAAGTTTGAATACAAATGGCAGTGGGACTATCAAGACCGCTTCAAAGACGCTGGCCTGACCGCGCTACTCGGCTCCGGATTCGACCCAGGCGTCACCAACATGTTTTGCGCCTACGCGCAGAAGCACTTGTTCGACGAAATCGAGACCATCGATATTCTCGACGCCAATGCAGGCGACCACGGCCACCACTTCGCCACTAACTTCAATCCGGAAATCAACATCCGCGAGATCACTGCGAATGGTCGCTATTGGGAAGAAGGCGAATGGAAGGAAGTCGAACCAATGAGCGTGCATCAAATCTATGACTTCCCCATCGTCGGCGAGCAAGACGCTTACCTGCTCTACCACGAGGAACTCGAATCGCTTTGCCAAAATATCAAAGGCCTCAAGCGTATCCGCTTCTGGATGACGTTCTCACAAAAATACCTCACGCACCTGCGCGTATTGGAAAATGTCGGCATGACCTCGATTGAGCCGATCGAAGTGAACGGCGTAGAGATTGCTCCGATCGAATTCCTAAGCCACGTATTGCCCGACCCCAGCAGCCTAGGCCCACGCACTAAAGGTAAGACCTGTATCGGCTGCGACATCGTCGGCACCAAAGACGGCCAGAAGAAGCGCATCTTCATTTACAACAGCTGCGACCACCAGGAGTGCTACAAAGAAGTCTCCAGCCAAGCGATCAGCTACACCACTGGTGTGCCGGCGATGATTGGCGCTCAAATGATCCTGCGTGGCCTATGGAAAGAGCCTGGCGTCTGGAACATGGAGCAAAACGACCCCGATCCATTCATGGAGGAGCTGAATCTCCGCGGCTTACCGTGGCAGGTGATTGATTTGCCCTTGGAAGGGTAAATAGAAGCGGCATTTTGTCGCTTTCCCGAATAAGCCTACCCGATCTCACGATCGAGGCCACGAACACTTTAACAATGCGTGGCCTACGTCGTCAGACGGGGGGTTCAGAACCGTAGGGGCTTTGCTTGCGAAGACCGCCCCCATCGTATACTCAAACCGGTCGCGATTCGCCCAAGCACAACCCCTACAAATAAAAAAGCCGAGGCACTTTACAGTGAGCTCGGCCTTTTGTTTTTAAATCTATTGAGTGATTAGATGATCATGCCCGCTGCGACGGTCGCATTGGTCAATTCATTAATTAACACGAAGCTACCAGTGATACGGTTCGACTTGTAGCTGTCTGCAATCAACGGAGCGGATGTGCGGACCTTGATACGACCGATGTCGTTCAGATTTAAGGTAAGATCATCCTCGACCTTGTGCAGGGTGTTGATGTCCACCTTGTAGCAGACTTCAGTGACGATGGCCTTTACTTCCTTAGTCGTATGACGAAGGATGTATTTTCCG
This sequence comes from Opitutia bacterium, assembly GCA_029252625.1. Taxonomy (GTDB): domain Bacteria; phylum Verrucomicrobiota; class Verrucomicrobiia; order Opitutales; family Coraliomargaritaceae; genus Lentimonas. The sequence continues at coordinate 14,230 of JAQXBA010000170.1, forward strand.
CTGCCAGCGAGTGGCTTGGAGTCAAACCAGCAGACCATCGCATCGACATCCTGAGTCGGCTCTGGACGATTATTCGCTTTCACGAGCATATCACCGCGAGACATATCGATCTCGTCTTCCAGAGTGATCGTTGCGGACATTGGCGCGAAGACTTCGTCTTGAGGGCCGTCCATCGACTCGATTGCTTTAATCTTCGAAGTGAACCCTGACGGCAGGACCGTGACATCGTCACCTGGTTTAAAGACACCACCAGCGACACGACCAGCAAAACCACGGAAGTCATGATACTTGTCAGAATGCGGGCGAATCACCCATTGCACAGGGAAGCGCGCTTCGACGTGATTCTCATCAGCACCGATATAAACGGTTTCCAAATGGTAAAGCAGCGTTGAGCCTTGATACCAAGGCATGTTCTCGGACTTATCGACGATGTTATCACCGATCAGCGCAGAGGCTGGGATGAATGTCACATCGACAATGTTATCGAGACGAGACGCGAAGCTCTTGAAGTCTTCAACGATTTTGTTGAACACACCTTCGTCCCAACCAACGAGGTCCATCTTATTCACACAAACAACGACGTGCTGAATGCGTAGCAAGTTGGCGATGAATGAGTGTCGGCACGTTTGCTCGATTACACCCTTACGGGCATCGATCAATACGATCGCGAGATTTGCAGTGGACGCACCTGTCACCATGTTACGGGTGTATTGAATGTGCCCCGGAGTGTCCGCGATGATGAACTTGCGCTTTGGCGTAGCGAAATAGCGATAAGCCACGTCAATAGTGATGCCCTGCTCACGCTCGGCACGCAGACCATCGGTCAATAGAGCCAGGTTTACATTTTCGTCGCCGCGAGCCTTGGAGCTTTCCTCCATAGCCTCCATTTGGTCTTCGAAAATTGCCTTACTGTCGTAGAGCAGGCGTCCGATCAATGTGCTCTTACCATCGTCGACGGAGCCAGCTGTGGTAAACCGCAGTAGATCCATATCGAGGTATCCTGAATTATTATCTTCGCTCATTATTTTAAAAATTTTGATAGTGGGAATGCATGAAAGTGGGGATGTATAAGCTTAAAAGTAGCCCTGTTTCTTACGGTCTTCCATTGCTGTTTCAGAGCGTTTATCATCGGCACGAGTGCCACGCTCGGTTTGACGAGCCGCTGCGACCTCATCGATGATATCGTCGAGGTTATCAGCAGTAGATAAGCACGCACCTGTGCAAGTTGCGTCACCAATGGTGCGGAAACGAACGGTCATCTTCTCTACCTTTTCATCAGGAAGTAGCTCGATAAAGTCACACACACCCATGATCACACCATCACGCACGAAGCAGTCACGCTCGTGTGAGAAGTAGAGGTGTGGCAGTTCGATGTTCTCTGCCTTGATGTATTGCCAAATGTCCATCTCCGTCCAGTTGCTAAGCGGGAAGACACGGAATTGTTCACCATGGCCCTTACGTCCATTGAAGATATTCCAAAGCTCTGGGCGTTGGTTCTTTGGGTCCCATTGACCGAATGCATCACGATGTGAAAAGAAGCGCTCTTTCGCTCGGGCTTTTTCTTCGTCGCGTCGACCACCACCAAGTGCGGCATCAAACTTGTTTTTTTCGATCCCTTCGAGCAGAGCGACTGTCTGCAAACCATTACGGCTGGCACGTGCGCCTTTCTCTTCGACAACTTTGCCCTCATCGATCGCCTCCTGAACCGAGGCGACAATTAGCTCTGCACCGAGCTCGGCGACATATTTGTCTCGAAACTCCATCGTTTCCGGAAAGTTATGGCCGGTATCGACGTGCATCAATTGGAACGGCAGCTTCGCAGGCCAAAAGGCTTTCTTCGCGAGGTGTGCCATCACGATCGAGTCTTTACCACCGGAAAAAAGCAGGACTGGTTTCTCAAACTGCGCAGCAGTCTCGCGAAGGATAAAAATCGCTTCGGACTCGAGCTGTTTGAGGTGAGTGATTGTGTAATCGTTATGCATTATTCTATATTGGAATTTAGAAGAAAGAATTAGGAATTTAGACCTTAGCGGTAAGTTCGATGAGCGGTATGATCCGCTCGAGAAGTTCGTCAATCGACTCTTGTTCGGTTTTAGAGTCGGTGGAGATCACCCAGTCGTGATCGTCTGCGGTCGGTTCTTCGAAAGAGGAGTCTTTGCCAGTAAAGTGCTTCACGTCACCAGCTGCCGCCTTAGCATACAGGCCTTTGACGTCGCGCTCCGCACAAGTCTCGAAAGACGCTTGCACATATACCGGCGTGAAATCATCCGTGCCGACGATTTCGCCAGCAGTCGCACGCAAGTCACGCGTTGGAGTGATGAAGGAAGTGAAGACTACCATCCCGGTATCGAGAAAGAGACGTGCCACTTCTGAGATACGGCGAATGTTCTCCTGTCGATCCTCGTCTGAAAAACCGAGGTCGCGGTTCAAACCACTGCGAATATTATCGCCGTCCAAGATTTTGGTCAAAATACCGCGCTCGGTCAGCTTGCGCTCAACGGCATTGGCTAGCGTGCTCTTACCAGAACCAGAGAGACCATAAAACCAAAACACATGTCCACGCTGGCGCAATTGCACCTCCTTGGCGTCGCGGCCAAGCATGCGGTGAAATTCAGTGTGGATATTCTCGGGTGTACTCATGGAAATGAAAGCTCGTATAAATGCGCCATTTTTTAAAAAATTAATCGTGTTATTCTTATTATTAGTTCTTGAGTCAAGAACCAATGATAAGAATTCAAGCTTTTGGTTATTTTACCAAGAAAATACCGTATGCGGTATCCTCGTTAGAGCGGAGGTCGATAACCACATTCCGACATGAAAAATCACTAGCTTTTGGACTTCTTCGCTTTAGTAGGTGGCGGAGCTTTCAACTTACGGGCGCTCAGTGTCCAAGCCGATGAAAGTGCAGTTTCGCCCTGATTCATCGCGATTTTCGCCCCACCTTCTAGCAGGGAAATCTCCAAAGCCTTGGGCAATCGATTTCGATCGATCAGCTTCCGATACAAGTCGAGCGCCAACTCGCTTTCTTCATGCTCATTCAGAAAATCTGCAATCTTTTTGATCAATACTACTTCATCACTTGAAAATACGGTAATGTAACGAACGACCTTTAGAGCTTCGACCGCTTTCTTCCTCTGATCTTTAGCTGCATGCAATTTCGCCAACTGATATGCCAAAGCCAACGACGGTTGCCGAACGAACTGCCTACGAGCAAATGCCACAGCCTCATCGGCTTTGCCTTCGGCTTGCAGACGATTGATCTGCCGTAGACAGAGATACGCGCTGAACGTATTATTCATCGATCCCTGCAACTGCTCATCCAAGCCCATCTTAAAAGGACGGTAGAGTGGATCGCCAATTGCCACTCCCTGCCAACTCAATGTCGGGTTACTAAACATCGCCGCCTCGCCGAAAGTGTGACCGTCGAGCAAAGCGCCCAACAGCATCTGCGGGCGATGCGTATACTCCAGATACGGCTCATAGACATTGCCGACCGTCGCGCAGTAGCCCTGATTCACCAAAGCACCGAGCCAGCCCCTACTAATCGAACGCACGGTAATCGCCGAAAAACTGTGAAGGTGAAAGCCGATCGCCCCAGGCGGCACCGACCACTTGGCCTCGCGCCAGGGACCATAAGCATTTTGCCGGTACCAGCCCATGTAAATCGCAGGCGCATCGTAACGATCTCTGCCATCCATTGGTCGCTTAGTCGTTTCAAAATCAGTATCAAAATACGCCGCCAGTGCTAGGTCGCCCGCAGCGGTCATCCACTCGTCCCCTTTCGCGTGCGGTCCACCAATATCAAAATACGCCCGCCCCTGCAGCCCCTCGGCTTCAGCTTGCATGCTTCGAGCGATCATTTTTTTAACGACTCCTACGCTTGGCCCATCCAATCGACTGACCCGAATCACTCGCTTCGCATCCGAACTCGTAGGCACCATTTCAGAGAACAACGGATTCGGCACAAAAGCAGCCATTGGCAGATTCGCAGCCCCTGCCAACAAGGCCAGCTCTCCATCGACGGAACCATTATTCACCTTGAATTGCTTCGGCAATTGCTCAGTGCCAGCGCCCAAGAGTGTCGCATCATTGGCAATACGAAGCGGCACACCGCGTGTCGTCACCAAATAACTGATGTGATGCCTTGCCACCGAAACACGCTCACGCCCGACAACATCGCGGCCCTTGGCTTTCACCGCACGTATCCAATCCTTCTCAATCAAAGCATTGAGCAGCGGATTATAAATAGTATCGACAAACTCACGTACGCTGACGGTCTCATTAGTCGACATTTCCAACGAAATAATATTGGCCTTCGGAATCCCACGCTGCTCAGTATAATATTTAGCGATCTCAGTCGAACCACTGTCGTTGGCATTGACGACCACCACCACATGCGCTTCCTCACCAGCGGCTTGGCCAACAACGCAAGTCGGCAGCAAGCTGGTTAGGCCAATAATACTCAGAAAGAATTGATTCAAAGACATCGGTTATTGGATACGTTGAAGTCGTTTTCGATAGTCAACAATGCCATTAAATAAACTTCGGGCAAGTTTTTGACGAAATGCCGGCGAACGTACTTTCTTGGCAGTTTCCGCATGCGAAATAAAGCCTAATTCAGTTAGCACACCGGGACATTCTAGGTCTTTTAGCACCGACCAGCGCGCGCGCTTGATACCACGATCCGGCCCACCTAGGCCCTGCACTAATGCACGCTCGAGATGATAAGTAATCAAGGTATTCCAAGGATCTTGTTCATTACCACGATAGCGCTTAGCATCCTTACTGGTCGGACGCGGATACTTTGACGAAGCCTGGTACTGCGGGGTCAGCGCAAACGACTCAAAGCCGGATGCCGAAGTCGAACTAGCAGCATTGAAATGTAGGCTAACAAACAAGTCAGCCTTAGCACGGTTCGCCACCTTGGGGCGCTGTGCCAAAGGAATATAGACGTCGCTATCACGCGTCATGACGACCTCGAAGCCAGAGTTTTCAAGTAGCGCCTTCAAACGGCGAGCCACATCCAGCGTCAGGTTCTTTTCCATCAAACCATAGGTGTTATTAAGCGCCCCACTGTCCTTACCACCATGCCCTGCATCAATCACCACACGCCGAATCCCTGGGCGCTTTTTAAACACTTGCGGCGTCAAAATGGGCTGGAGCACATGTTGATAGTCCGCCCTCGTGATAAAAAGCTGGCCCTTTGACTCGACCGTCGGAAATCCCAAATATATAGGCAAACGATTGAGGTATAAGACACGATTTTTTTTACCGACATCAATCGTCGTCCATTGGCTACGCAGACGATATGTGTGATTGCCCTGCAGCCAATACGCTTGCATGCCGAAAGTCTTACCCACCGTCGCAAGATCAATATACGATTTACCCTCGATCTGAATCTGCCTAGCCGGCAAGGCTGTAGACATAAAAAAGCTTAGCACCACAGACAGTACTAAGCTTTGAAAAATAATAGAAGTCGCCAGTCGGTTGACCTTAACTGAAAGGACGCCGCTGCACATAAGAATTAGGATTCGCCTGTTTCTGCGCTGGCTTCTTCACCTAGTTCTTCATCGTGCTCCTCAATCTCGCTGTCATCACGATCATCATACTCATGATCAGGTTGGTTAAACTTCAGCACGCGCTTGCCCTCTGGCAATGGCGATAAAATGAGCGCCACCTGACGACCGACTAAACGCGGTTCGGAATCTGCCGTGGCGATCCCAGAAAGTTCGTCTTTAGCAAGGTTCACTCGCACAAAGCCTAACTCGCGGTGTTCGTTCTCACGTCCACGAAACTGGAGAGTGAGCTTCACCTTATGGCCGTGGTTAAGGAACCCCTCGGCACGACGCAACTTGGTCTCGAAGTCATGATCACCAATGCGCACACGAAACTTAATTTCCTTCAGCTTGGTTGCCTGCTGCTTGCTTTCTTTCTGCTTCTTGCTTTCCTCGTAAAGAAATTTTCCAAAGTCCAATATACGACAAACAGGTGGACGTGCCGCCGGAGAAATCTCAATCAAGTCGAGCCCTACCTTTTGAGCGAGCTCAAGCGCCTTGCGAGGCGGCATCACGCCCAAGTTGGTGCCCTCAGGGCCGATCACGCGCACTTCTGTTGCGCGAATACGATCATTTCTCCTTAGACCTTTAGGTCCACGATTACGGTTCTGGAAGCGTCCGCGATTATTCGGGTATTTTGGCATTAATTGATGTGTAGATGAACGACTTGTATCGGAATTCGATCAGATAGCCTTTGCGAAAGTGGGAACAGCTCGGTGCTGCGCCGAAAAATCACTTTATAACGTCAAAGATTTGGTATTGATAACCATACAAGAATTCAATCTTGCATGGAACAATCTGGCATTTCAACTCTTTTCGCCACTCTTCCCCCGAGCATTCCACAGTCGCGCGCCACCTAGATACTAAAGCTCTCGCCACAGCTACAGCTCGACTTCGCATTCGGGTTGCTAAATTTGAATCCTCCACCGACCATTTTATCAGAAAAATCCAGATGCGTGCCGCGCAAGTAAAGAGCACTCTTGGTATCGACTAACACTTGCGCACCAGACGAACGGACAAGGATATCTCCCCGCTTGGTGTCGTTCACAAACTTCATCTTGTAGCTCAAGCCATTGCAGCCACCACCGGTAATTTTGATGCGCAGATACTGGCCTTTCTGCTCACGCACAACCAAAGACTGCAGCTTCACCCCAGCTGGCTCGGTCACTAAAACCAGCTTCTCACTACCTTCGCGGACGCCCTCAGGGAGCGTGTTTGTCGTATCAACACTCATATCTCTTAAATTAAGCTAAACACTAGCAACGACCAACCAACAACCCTCAATTAGCCCCCAGTCAACTGCCGAGCGACAGAAAGTGCTGCCGAAAAACTGCCACAGTCCGCCAATCCTTGCCCTGCAAGGTCAAAGGCAGTGCCATGATCTGGACTCGTACGCACATGGGGCAAGCCCAGCGTCACATTCACCGCTTTATCAAACTCCAAGGTCTTCACTGCGGCAAGCCCCTGATCGTGGTAGGCCGCGACTACTGCATCAAAATCCCCGCGACGCTGGCGAAAAAACACCGTGTCGCCTGGCAAACATGCTGATAGCCCGGGTATTTCAACGCGCAAGCGATCTAATGCAGGGTCAAGTATATCACGCTCTTCTTGTCCAATGATGCCCACCTCACCTGCATGCGGATTTAAACCACACACCCCGATTCGTGGTGCTTCGACGCCAAAGGATTTTGCGAGCGCGTACGCACGCCGCACCGCTAGCTCTAAACACTCAGCGGTCAAAGCATCCGCGACCTCGCGCAATGGAATATGCCAAGTCGCCAATACCACCCGCAATTCATTGCCGACAAATCCCATGCTTGGTTCGCCACCCCAAGCCTCCGCAAAAAACTCCGTCTGCCCTGGCTGCGTAAAGCCGACCTGTTGCAGCCAATGCTTACTCACTGGTCCCGTAACCACACCACGAAAACGACCATCCACACAGCCAAACGCCGCAGCCTGCAAGGCAGCTAATGCCACCTCGGCTGTCGCACGCGAAGGTTGACCCAGTAAAACTTGAAGATCAGCTCGCCCGACCCCTTCAAAAGCGCAACCGAGCTCGGCCGCCAAAGGCTCAGCCCAAGCGACTGGGCCGATTAAAACACAATCTTGCCCGCGCGCCGACTCACTGCGCAGCGCTGCAGCAATCACTTCAGGACCGATACCTGCAGGGTCACCACAAGTAATCGCCAATGGTAAAATCGACCTCAAATTATCCATAATTGATCCGCAGTCCGCTATTTATTAATCGCCTCATTCGACGACTGCACAAAGCCACGCTTGCCATACTCGAAAAACGCCAAAAACCGCGCACCCGTCGCAGTTACACCAAACTCATGTTCGCGCACTGCCTCAGCCGCCTTCTTCTTCAAATTACCACCACCGAAATAAACCGCACGATAACACTTTTTGAGATCCGCCAAATCAGGACGCTCAAAACTGCCACGTCGCAAGCCCACCATATTTAAGCCATGAGCAGTATTACGCTCGGCCGCCAGAACATATGGAGGCACATCCGCGGTGATTGTTGCATTGCCACCGATCATCGCATACGCGCCAATTCGGCAAAATTGATGAATGGCCACACCACCGCCGATAAAGGCATTCGATCCGATCGTCACATGCCCCGCGAGCATCACATTATTAGCGATCACCACATCCGGACCCACCTTGCAATCATGGGCAATATGCGCCTGAGCCATAAAAAAACAACCATCCTCCACTATGGTATTTGAACCATCTCTCGAGCCACGATTGACAGTGCAGCCTTCCCGAATCACCACATTGTTACCGATCATCACGCCACTCTTCGTCAACGGATCAAAGTTCAGCGTTTGGGGATCGCCACCGATAACCGCAAACGAATCGACCGTGACGGCATTACCTAGCGCCACACCAGCACGTAGAATCGCATGAGCTGCGATTGAGCAATTCTCACCAAGCACAGCACCGTCTTCGATCACAGCATAAGGACCGACAATGGAACCTGCACCAATCACGGCGGTTTCAGAAACAAGAGCAGCAGGATGAATCGACATACGACTAACAATTCCCAGCTTTTTAAATTACTCAAGAATGGAAGTTGTTTGCTAAAATTTGAGTTAGAACAAGCGCATTTGCGGTGCCTGCACCATATCGTAGACTTTCAGCACACGCACTAATTGCAGCAGTTCCGACTTGTGATAGCTATGATTCACCTCCACATGCCGCAGTAGATCTTCAAGGATCGTGCTAAACGCAATCACTCCATCCACACCCTGAGCTTTAAATAACTTTAGGCATTCGCTGCGCTGCGGCTCTGCCGTCGGCAAGCCAGGCAGCACCAAAATCTTTCGATAAGCCTCAATATTCTCAAGCAACCCCTCCTCAACTTCAAACAATACATCGGTTTGGCTCAACACGCTCTTCTTTAGGAACTCTAGCAAACGAGCAGGACTTTTTAAAATCGCCGGCGTCACTCGGGTTTGCTGCCAGCTATACACCACCACGATCGCCTGCCGGATCGAAACCATATCCGAAGAGAACAATTGGAAGTTCGGCTCTGGTGCATCCGATGGTGCCGATGGATTATGAACCAACAAATCTACCGTCTCCTCGAAAGCTTTTTTTCGCGAATGCACGCTGTGCTTACGCAACTGACGTGCAAAAAAGCCGTTCAATTCGAAATACTCACGAACAATGTCTTCATCGAAACTCGCCATATGATAAAAACTATTACATAAATATGCAGTTCTCGTCAATGCCAGCAACACACTCCGTCATCGCTCCCATTATTCGTAGCAAGACGATTGGTTCAACAATCTTGCGTTCGCAACCGTCCGCAGCAAGCAAAGCTGCTTAAATGACGAGCTCGAAGATTTTATGGGCCTTTTTCAGACAGTCAGCATATCAGCACGGCAATTGATTTACGTTTGTACATATTCATGAGTGATTAAAAAATCCCATTTAAACAAGGAAGTTAAGCCACTAAATATATCCGACTTTTAAACTGCTAATTAAATATAACAATTTGTATCGGCGCTAGATCTCAATAAATTTAAAAGCAGTAAGGAGCGCTTTATAATTAAAGACGTTCTCAAAAATTTATTTTCTTAGCCAATCGTAATCGGCATCTACATTACTATGGCCGTCGCGCTTCTGGTCTGGATACGCGAAGCTAAGTGAGCTAAAAAGCAGTTGTGTCGTGAAACATGCTACTCGAGAACAGCATGTGCACTCAAGTAGCCAGTTAAGCACGCAAACACGCTCAACGCCAAGAGTGAAAGCGCGTTCCACAATTAGTAGGTTCTACACCCCCGCTTGATAGGTTCATCGAATCGTGACTGCTGAGCTTGCTCAGGATATCGATTCAGATCGCTCAATTCGAAGCCTCGCCGCAGCCCGAGCACTACAGAGACAAAATTATTTACACTCCTCGCTCCAGAAACAAGGCAAGTGCGCCCTGATTCCAACCGTTGCTGTGCGGGTTCTGTCGATTCGTTGCGCCTGCGTGCTTCAAAAAGTGCCTCAAGACATTAGGGCTATCGCCGGTGTACCAATGCATCCAATAACTAAAGCCATCGAGCAGGCCTGCGGCGGTTGCCAGCGGCAGGAAAGCATCCACCACCATAGTATTGAATCGCTGCCCAGCAATGGCACCACTAAAAATGGATTCGCTGAGCGCGGTGCGGCGCTTGGCTAAGCTCACTGCCATGCGGAAGCCTGCAGTGCTCGAACGACCCTCCACCAGCGGCAGGGCCCTTAGATCATCCGCCAAGCGATCTGGCCAGTGTGGTTGCTGTTGCACGACCTGTAAATATTGCGCTAAACGACGGCGCGGATGATTCGCAGGCCGCAGACCGTTGAGCTTCCACTGCGCGGCTTCTTCCGCAAATAGATCTTCAGCGTTCATCTCATCGGCACGCATCGCAGCAAGCGTATACTTAGCTGCCAAGCGCAGCATCGGCGCACGGTTGCGCGCATAGCCTAAGACTTCCATTGCATAGCCATGACACGCCGCCTCCCAACCTTCAGCCTGCAAACGTGGTATCGCATACGTAAGCTTGCATTGCCAACGCGCTTTAGCTCGCGACCGTAAGATTCGCAGTCGCACATTCAGCGGCTTTTTAATAAAATGTGTCACCCACTCAAGATCGTCTTGCTGCTCTAATTCAAGAAGCGCGTCATCCATCGCATACGATTCCAGATCGCGATTCAATAGTGGCATCAAATACAACAGCTCTGGCACATGTCCCTTCGATGTTTGCACTGGGTTAGGATTTCGCCGTTCGGGGTGTAAGACCACGTGCAGCACAACACGATCAAAATTGGCATCGCGCTCGTGCTCATGTCTATGCCAATCCGAGATATTAAAATGCACCTCCACGTCGCCGACAATCTCGACACCATCGAGAATCACGCGCGCTTCTTTAAAATCTGGCCCCTCTTGTAAATTCCAGCGCCCGGGGTCTTTCACTCCAAGTGTCTTACCCGAAACCGTCTTCAACCCTGCCCCGGCATAATCTTGCCGTAACCAGATCTTCTGCACCACCCGTTCAGTTAAAGTGAACGGTCCGTAGAGCCCCTGAATTTCTTCGACATGATCAGACTGCATAGACACAGAAGTAATAAAATAGTGACTGAAAGCAAATACGCGCGAGGATTCTCACGCTTGATTACAAAGCTTTTTAATTAGCCCTTTTTTATACGCAGGCACTCCTACCGCAATGAGCTCTGCCGCCTCTCAAGATCATCCGACTCAGGACGGATGCTCCGCAGAACTTAAAATCACTGCTCTGTCATAAATCAATATCGAGGCCGTTCTTCCACTTACAGGCGTTCGCCTTGCGACGGCGCTGCGCATCTTGAATCAGGCGTGCATCGCAAGCACGTGCCCAAGCAAATAGTTCCTGCGCATCCATCGCCATCGCTCCGTTAGCTCGAATCGATTCGCGCACCATATTATCCTGACTCACGACCGTGACGCGCGCCGGGTTCGACACGCGAGCCACGATCCGCTCGATTACACCGTCAGCCGATAGACCCGCCGGCGCATAGATCCACTCAAAAGTCTTTTTGCCGAATGGATGATCCACTTCGAGCGATTTATTGCCACTATCCAGAATCAACGCCGTGCGCACCCCTTCGCCATCATGGATCGAAGCCACCATCTCAGTTAGCCGATCACGCGCAGCATCCAGATTACCACGCAGCACCTCGCGCAGCTCATCCGTCGCATAAATTACATTATACGCATCAATCAGGAGGTAACGTTCTTCGGGCATGCAGTCGGATCAGAAGACTTCACGCCATAAAGGTCAAGCCGCCCCGTAGTCCGCTGGCTTTACGTGGCGGATCGCGGGCAGCAGCGGAAGCAAATCGCCACAAGGGGCAGCAGCTAAAGCAAATCGCCGACGACCGTCACCTCTCGCAAACAACTCTCAATCGCGAATTGATTTAACCACAGAATGCCGCCACACTCCACTTTACTCGTTATGAAACCGATCCAATCCATCACTTTTGCAGTTAATTCATCCAAGCCTGGAGCTGCAGCCGTGGCAGAGAGCCTAGCCACGCTCGCTGAACGTGAAGGGGTGACGACCAAGATTTTAAAGAGCTATCCGCTCACAGCCAATGCCCTGACTGGACAAGACCTGTGCTGTGCAATTGGTGGAGATGGCACACTGCTTGGCGTACTGGATGCGGCGCTCGAATCCGGATCCGCGGTGCTTGGTATTAACCTCGGCAAGCTCGGCTTTCTCGCCACCTTCACCGAAGCCGAGGCAGCACGTGACCTCCCCGCACTCATTCAAGGTAACTACTCCATCGCTGAACGCTCGATACTTAGCTGCACCAATACAAAAGGAGACTGCATCTATGGGCTAAACGACGTCGTCATCAAAGAAACTCAAGGCAGCGGGTTGATCCGTCTCTGCGTTTCCGCCAACGGCAATCCGGTATCGGAGTATCACTGCGACGGCCTCATCTTCTCCACTCCAACTGGGTCGACGGCCTATAACCTCTCTGCCGGTGGCCCGATTCTCGGGCCGAAAGTCAGCGCCATTGCGATGACGCCGATTTGCCCGCACACTTTTGGTAATCGTTCAGTGATCTTCGACCACTCAACCCAAATCAAAATCGAAAGCGCCGAGCCCGGCCCCAGCCCTCGTATCACGATCGATGGACGCGTACGCTTTGAGCTCGATGGTAACTTCCCGATCGAAGTGACTGTGGCCAAAAAGAAATTTCGCCTCATGCAAAACCCAGACCACTCGCACTTTGCGATCGTCCGCGACAAGCTCAACTGGGGCGGACCAGCAATTCGCTAAGAAGTGAATAGAGATCTGAGATTGGAAACTTGAGGGAGTTGGAAAATCGAATATTGAGACTGACTTATCCTGCCTCACTCCCCTTTCCCATCTCAATTTCCAGTCCTCTCAAATCTCAGCTCTCAGCTCTCAAGTGAACATCCTCGAAAACATTCCTCCCAGTCAACGCCAGGTCTGCATACAAGTTGCTGAATTACTTAAAGCAGCCGGTGGACGCGCCTTGCTTGTGGGCGGCTGCGTGCGAGATGGCTTGCTCAAAATTCCTGCCAAGGATGTCGATATGGAAGTGTATGGACTTAACGCGGACCGGGTGGAGCGCACCCTCAAAAAGACATTTCGACTCGACACTGTGGGCCGCGCATTTGGGGTGTTCATCATTAAAGGGCACGACATCGACCTAGCCTTGCCCCGTCGCGAGTCCAACAGCGGACCCAAGCACACCGATTTCGTCGTTGAAGGCGATCCCAGTATGTCGCCTAAAGAAGCGGCCTCGCGACGTGATTTCACTATCAATGCGATTAGCTTTGACCCACTCACCGACGAATTGCTTGACCCTTACGACGGCGTAACCGACCTCAAGGCGCGCCACTTACGTCACGTATCGGCAGCCTTCAGCGAAGATCCGCTACGCGTGCTACGCGGCATGCAGTTCGTAGCCCGCTTCGACCTCGAAGCAACGCCCGAGACGATCACACTCTGCCAGGAACTATCGCCGGAGCACCTGCCCTCCGAACGTCTTTGGGAAGAATGGAAAAAGCTCTTCCTTAAGGGCGTGCAGCCATCAAAAGGCTTACGCTTTCTACAAGCCTGCAACTGGCTGCAATACTTCCCAGAAATTGAAGCCTTGGTTGGCTGCGAGCAAGACCCAGAGTGGCACCCCGAAGGCGATGTCTGGACCCACACTTACCATTGCCTCGATGCCTATGCACGTCATCGAATTGGCGATGAGTGGGAAGACCTAATTGTTGGCCTCGCAGTGCTTTGCCACGACATGGGCAAAGCCGTCTCCAGCTTCGTCGATGAAAAAACCGGCCGCATCCGCAGCCCACGTCACGATGTCGACGGCGTGCCGATTGCGCGCACATTCCTCGAACGCCTGACGAGACAGAAAAAAATATTTGAAGAAGTACTACCGCTGGTTGAGCAACACATGCGCCCTCTCGCACTTTATCGCGATGGGGCAGGCGATACTGCGATCCGACGACTGGCCGCCCGCGTTAAACGCGTGGATCGTCTCACCCGCGTGGCCTTCGCCGACAAGTCAGGCCGCCCTCCGATCGTGGTTGATGACTTCCCTGAAGGTGACTGGCTACTCAAAAAAGCCACCGCACTTGCGATTGAAGATAGCGCCCCAAAACCAATTTTACTCGGACGGCATTTAATCGAGCTCGGCATCAAGCCCGGCGTACAGTTCGGCAAGATCCTCGACCGCGCCTATGAAGCGCAACTCGAGGGCGAATTTAACGATGAAGCCAGTGCTCGTGTCTACCTGAAGACTATTGTAAATGCGTAAAGATACCGTTGGAATGATCGTCACAACGGGCTCCCAAAGCTTCGACAAAGAGCCTAGCTAGCGAATCTGGGAACCGATTTCACACGCCTCTAACAACCAATCGGCAGTGCTGACACTATTGCCTGCATGCAACAGCCGGCCGAGCTCGGCAGCACCCTCGGCAGCGGCTTGGCCAGCTTGCGGATCATCGAGCGCAGTTAGAATTTGCTCGGCTAAGCGTTTCGGCTTGGCGGCGCCTTGAATAAATTCGGGATGCAAGGGACGCTGCAGGAGCAGATTCGCAATGCCGATATATGGAATCTTTATCAAGATTCGCCCGAGCCAATAACTGATCGGATTGAGACGATACACGATCGCACCAGGTATACCTGACAGCGCACAGGCCAACGACATTGTACCAGAACTCATTAATACTGCGCTGGCCGGTAAGCCGTCCTCCTCATTACGCACTAACTCAATTGAATCCTGCAACAGGGGATAGTCTTGCAATACCGTCTCCAAGACAGCGCGAATACGTTGACTCGGGTACACGACCTTGGCTTTTAACCTCGGCTTGGATTTTTGCGCTAATTGAAAGCCCTGCAACAACAGCGGGAAGATACGGCCCACTGCAGCGGTGCGACTCCCAGGCAGCAACAGCACCGGAGCCGAGACATCGTAACTGAGCGGCAATTGATAATCGTCGCGCACGAACGGATGGCCGACAAACTCCGTCGGTAGATCGGTATCAGCAAAACACTCGACCTCGAATGGAAAAATCACACCGAGACGATCGAGCGTGCGCGCCATTTTAAAGCGACGCTTCGCTTTCCATGCCCAAACCTGCGGGCCGATATAATAGCTAATGCCGATATCGCCTCCGCCTTTTTTGCTTAGTCCACGTACGAGCAATTGCTCAGCGATGCGCAGATTAAAGCCAGGATAATCAACCAAGCAAATATGCTTCGGACGATAGCGCTCAATCCAATCCAGCGTGCGATCAAACAGCGCCTTAAAGAAACCATAATGCCTCACTACTTCAGCAAAGCCGACAATCGACATCGCAGTTAAGTCGTAAAGCAGTTGTGCACCCTCGGCCTCTAGTTCAAGACCACCAAGACAGGCAACCTTCAGATCGGGATGCTTCAACCGCATATCAGCAACAATTTTCGCCGCATGTTCATCACCAGAATGCTCACCAGCAATGATAAGTAAATCCGGCTGCCCATTAATCGGCGTGACGAATTCGGAAGGTATTGGTAGCTGTTCAGACATTAATGCAATGGACCAAGAAATTATTTATTGGCGTGAATCAGCTCAGTGATCCGAATCGCCAGTTCGAGTGCAGACTTGCCAAGCTCAGCACCGACCTTCGGCTGGCCAGCGTCCTTGACGACTTGTATGAAAGACGCGATTTCGAGCTTTAGCGGCTCGTCTTTTTCAATTGGGATTTCTTCGCGCACGAGTTCTGGACCTTCCTTGCGTAAAAAGTGACCACTTTGATTCATAAAGTCTAACGAGAGATAGTTCGCAGGTTGAAAGACGCGTATTTCACGCACCTTCTTCATGCTCACTCGACTGGTGTTAATATTGGCTACACAGCCGTTTTCAAAAGTGATACGCGCATTCGCAATGTCTTCGCTATCGGAGAGCACATTCACACCCACGGCGTCGACCCGCTTAATTGGCGAACGCACTAACGCGAGAATGACACCGAGATCATGAATCATTAGGTCGAGCACCACGCCCACTTCTGTACCACGAGGATTAAAAGGTGCCAAGCGATCGGCAGTAATAAATTGCGGGGTGGATACTGCATTTTCGAGGTAGCCCATGACTGGATTGTAATGCTCAATGTGGCCGACCTGAACAATACGGCCCGCAGCCTTCGCCGCAGAGAGAATATCTTCGGCCTCTTCAAGGCTGACACACAGGGGCTTCTCGATCAACAGATGGCAACCCCCAACGAGCAACGGCACCGCCACATTACGGTGATGATCGGTCGGCACCACGACGCTCACGGCATCACAGGCTTTGGCCAATGCTTCGAGCGAGTCAAAGCGATCACAATTGTGTGCTGCGCACATTTCTGCAGCGCGCGCGTCGTCGGACTCAACGATACCCACTAATTCACACTCCTCGAGTGCAGCATAAATGCGAGCATGGTGTTGGCCTAGAGAACCGGTGCCTACGACACCACAGCGAATTTTTGAGTCTTCAGACATGTGGGCATGAAGCGGGAACCAGAAGCAGATGACAAGACGAGATTCGGGCTAAGTGCGTAGATTAAACAGACATACTTTTTTGTCGCTAGTCTAAGAACATAGGGCAACGCCTGGGGCACTTAGCCCTCCTACTTCTGCTGAAGTCGCTTCGCGCATGCGCGATAGGTGCGCAGCATGTGCTTCACCACTTCGGGGATCGTGCGTCCATCAGTGGTGATGCAAGCACCAGAGTCCATATAGATTGGCTCGCGCGCCGCCAATAGTTCGCGAATACGCTCCCCGGGATCTGCCACATCCAGCAGCGGCCGATTATTATTTCGACTGGTGCGCTCGATGATACTCTCGACCGAGGCAAACAAGCAGACCACAACGCCCTTTGACTTTAGCAGTTCCGACATACCTTCCTGCACAACGAGGCCGCCGCCACAAGAGACGACACAGCCCTGCGGCGGATGTCCTGACTCGATAAAATCGCGTTCATAGGCACGAAATTGTGCTTCACCCTCAGCGGCAAAAATCGCCGGAATTTTTTTACCTACCTGCTTCTCAATACGATCATCCGTATCTAAGAATTTATAGCCTAACTCACGCGCGACACGTCGCCCGATCGCGGACTTGCCGACGCCCATAAATCCAACTAAATACAAATTTGGTTTGGTTGACTGGATTTTTTGATTCACTGCCTTGGGTTTTAAAAGAGGTCGCGCCAGGTGCGATACTATTTTTCAATACAATTTCACTTAGCCTGTATTTAAAAATCTGGGTTCAACAGTCAAAGCTCCCGTTAAAGCAACGCCAGTGAATATTATATTGCTCACAATCCATGCTGGCTTCTGATCGCTGCCTGCCGTCTTCTCAATCTAGTTTCACTCAGCCTATACGCTTGAAGCGCTACCGCTTCCAAGCATACTGTAAATTATATGGATAACAGCGTCGTCACAGTCAGCGTAAAAGGAGTCATGCCCACATCAAATGGATGTGCCGTTTTCTTGGGGAGCGATGCCAAAACCTTTGTTATTTACATGGATCGCGGCATTGGCGAAGCCATTGAACGTGCCGTCAATGGCGAACAAGCCGAGCGCCCAATGACCCACGACCTGATGATCACCCTGCTCGACGGTCTCGGTGCCGAAGTCGAGCGCGTGGTGATTAACGATGTCGACAATGGTACTTTCTTTGCCCGTTTGATTGTATCAATGGAGAATGAGCTCGGCCACAAGATCGTTGAGGTCGATGCCCGCCCAAGCGACTCGATCGTGCTAGCACTGACCAGCGAAAAGCCGCTGTATGCCGCCCAAAAGGTACTCGACGCCGTCGACGACATGACTGAGATCCTCACAAAGATCCTCAAAGAAGGCGATTAAGACACGTGTTGATCGTTGCTCGTCACGACCGGGATACCGCCCCCCCTCGACAAGCAACTAACAATAAATACCGAACAATAATGCATCCACTCCCAGAACCTTTAATCCCTGGCCAGCCTTGGACTGCACTCGCTCCGATGCAGGATGTCACCAACTTGCCGTTCATGCAATTGCTTGGGAAATACGGGGCTCCCGATCTGCTCTTCACCGAATTTTTTCGTGTGCACTGCCATTCAAAGTTAGAGCAATCAATCATCGACTCAATCTGTGAGCATGGCACGGGACGCCCCGTCTTCATTCAGTTAATCGGCGAAAGCCTCCCTGATCTAGAGCGCACGGTACAGGAAATCGAAACAATGCAGCTCCCCATAGCTGGCATCGATCTGAATATGGGCTGCCCCGCCCCTAAAGTGTATAAGAAACAGGTCGGTGGCGGCCTGCTGCGTGATCCAGCTAAAATCGACGGAATCCTCGGCTGCCTACGCGCCTCGATCAAAGGCAGATTCACTGTCAAAATGCGTATCGGCTTCGACGGCGACGAACATTTTGATACAATCCTCGATCTAGTCGACAAACACGATGTTGACCTACTCAGCCTCCACGCACGCACTGTCAAAGAAGCGTATCGCAGCGAAGTGCACTATGAATATATCAAACGTGCCGCCAAACGACTCACCTGCCCCGTGCTCGCTAATGGCAACGTAACTTCCGTGGCCAAAGGACAATGGGTGCTCGACGAAACGAAGAGTGCTGGCCTGATGGTCGGCCGCTCCTGTATCCGTAAC
>JAQXBA010000171.1 GCA_029252625.1 Opitutia bacterium
CTAACGCGGATTAATAGTTTAAAGACCGATACTTTGCAGCTGCAATCATTCGCTAGCCACATGCTTGAAAAGTATTTTTTAAAAGAGGAAAAAGGGGCAAACGCAAGCGGTCGAAAATCATACGCGACCCAGACTTTTACGCAACTCGCGGGGGGAGAGCTCCGTCTGGTGACGAACGAACCTAGAAAAAGACGAAAGTGAATTGAAGCCACAGAGTTCAGCCACATCGGACAAGCTAAGCTGCGCGTCTCGCATCAGCGAAATCGCACGGTGCAACTGGTAGTTGGTTCGGTATTCTCGCAGAGAAATACCCATGGCTGCTTCAAAACGGGTACGCAAGTGCCGCTCGGATATTTTTGCCCGACGCGCCACCTCTGCCAAATTCCAACCTTCACCAATCGACTGGATGATCAGTCCCTCGACCCGAGTGATCCATTCATGTTGTCCGGCCAAGGGCGGGGCAACACTAGGCACGGCATCCATATTAATTACATTCAAACGAAGATGCATCAACAGACGGTCCAGTGAAGGCAAAACTTGACTGCGGATAAAGTCCTTCCCGCTGATCCAGAAAGCCACAATTTCATCCCAATAAGCTCGTGCCGTGGAATCCAGTTTGAGGACCTTGTGCCCCATTCCTTGCAACCACTGCTGTCCTTGAATCACTTCGAATGTTATAAAAGTCCAACGTAAGTCGTCCTGCTCGACATCGACGTAACTGTGAAACTGGTAGGGGGCAATCAGCAGGCAGTCCCCCACACCCAACTTCAGGCCCTTGCCATCCACACTGACCACGCCAGACGTTTCCTGCACACGGATGAGAACGTATCGGTGGTGCATCCGATTCGCCAAATGCTTCTGTTGCAGTGTGCTCTTATTCAGCCGTTCGAATAAAAGCACGTTGCGGCATACAACGCGTTCCGCCAAGTCGACACCGTGGTAGTAGCTCGGAGGATCGCTGATGAGTCGTTGTGGTTTTAGCATTGGTAGTTTCCGCGGCCGCGGGTTCATTTCCGTTTTTGTTAACTATTACTCCGATTTAGGCAATAATTTAACACAATACTATCTATACAATGACAAAATGACATCCCCCAACCCTGAACTACGCCAGCGAGAACATATTACCACCAAGATCTACGATTCTGCTAACTCCGCCTGCTTTGATGTGGCGAACAAAATTGCCCAACTGATCCATGAGCGCACTACCGCGGGCAAACCGACCGTATTGGGGCTGGCGACTGGCTCGACACCGGTGCGTCTTTATCGCGAACTGATTCGCCGCCACAAGGAAGAAGGCCTCTCTTTCGCCAACGTCATCACTTTCAATCTAGATGAATACTTCGGCCTCCCTGGCGATCATCCAGAGAGCTACCGCAAGTTCATGCAAGATCAGCTGTTTGATCACGTCGATCTCAAGCCGGAAAACACTCACGTGCCAGACGGTCTAGTCGATAGCGACGCGGTCATCCAATCATGCAAGACCTACGAAGATGCCATCGCTGCAGCTGGCGGTATCGACATCCAGATCCTCGGCATCGGCCGCACCGGCCACATCGGTTTCAATGAGCCTGGTTCGGGCTCAGAGACACTGACACGCTTGGTCACACTCGACAGCCTAACTCGCCGCGACGCCGCTCGTGACTTCCTCGGCGAAGCAAATGTACCACGCCACGCCATCACCATGGGTGTTGGCACGATCCTCGCAGCACATAAGCTCTTCCTACTCGCATGGGGCGAAGGTAAAGCATCGATCATGGCAAAGACAGTGGAAGGCGAGCAGACGGATACCATCCCTGCGACGTTCCTTCAGCAGCATCCGAATTGCACATTCTGCATCGATCAATCGGCTGCCAGTCACTTAACACGCGAGCGCCACCCCTGGCTTGTCGGTCGGATCGAATGGACTGAAGCAACGACCCGCAAAGCGGTGCTTTGGCTCGCGCAAAAAACAGGTAAAGCACTCCTCAAACTCGTTGACGAAGACTACACCGAGAACGGCATGGCCGATTTGCTAATTAAGCAAGGTTCGGCTTACCAGATTAACATCAATCTCTTCAACGTCACCCAACATACCATCACGGGTTGGCCTGGCGGTAAGCCCAACGCCGACGACTCGAACCGTCCGGAGCGTGCAACCCCTCATCCGAAGCGCTCACTCATCCTGAGCCCGGAACCGCTCGATGACGTGTATTGCCTCGGCGGCACTATTAATCGCCTCAAGCAACACGGCAATGATGTGACCATCGCCTACCAAACATCCGGTAATCTCGCGGTGCCCGACTCTGAAGTGCAGGCTTCGATTGAGTTGATCATCGAGCTAGGCCAAGACCGTGCCGGCGAAGCCGACCTCAACTATGCGAAGACTGTTGAGCAGCAACTGAAAGACAAAGGCGACTTCGGGGTTGATACAGCCGAGATCCGCCATCTGAAAGGCCTGATCCGTCGTAGTGAAGCGCGTTCGTCAGCGCGCACACTCGGCATCGATACTGCGAAGCTTGAGTTCCTAGATCTGCCCTTTTACGAAAATGGCCGTTATCGTCGATTCCTTGCCACTAAAGCCGACGTAACGAAAATGTGCACACTCCTCGAAAGCGTGAAACCACACCAAATCTTTGCTACGGGCTATGGCCACGACCCACTCTCCGTACCGGCCTTGAGCTTTGAAGTGCTACGCGCCACACTCAAACAGTGCACTGATTCGGAATGGATCAAAGACTGCAACATTTGGCTCTACAAGGGCCCTGCAGATGAATGGGAGGCCAACGAAATCGACATGGCCGTACCCCTTTCCCCAGACGAATTCGAGAACAAGATCCA
Organism: Opitutia bacterium; assembly: GCA_029252625.1. Classification (GTDB taxonomy): domain Bacteria; phylum Verrucomicrobiota; class Verrucomicrobiia; order Opitutales; family Coraliomargaritaceae; genus Lentimonas. The sequence goes on from JAQXBA010000171.1 coordinate 2,818, forward strand.
GGGCATTTACCAGCACCAGACGCAGCGCAGCCAAAGCCCGAGTCGCGCGATTCAGAAGAGCAGCAATACATGGGACCTCGCCCGCGAAATCAACCGTGGCACTGCGGAAATCTACGACGCACTCGGTCTCGCGGAATACGAAGCGATCGAATGTTTCAAACGCTTCAACAAATAAAACATGATTACTATATCCCCACAATGTAAGCCACAGCTCGACCCGGGATTTATCCCGGCGGCACTTTGGAATCGTGAATATTTAAAAGCCGCAACTGAGTCGGCGAATGGCCGCAAGGTAAGCATCGCAGTGGATCGCCCCGAAGGCACTACTTGGGTCTACCATACCACCCTGCTGCCTGAATCTGCAGACGCATCGGCGGACACCCTAAAATACTGCGAGCGCACCGTTAAATGCCTGCTCTGGGCTTGGGGCGGCTCGCGAGTGCGCATCAGCAATGCTCCCGACGTCGTGTCTCAACTGCGGGCGCTTTATTCTGCCGTTGGTAAGCGTGCCTTTGACTACGACTTTATGGGCATCACTTGCTTCGATGAAAATTTCGTCATTGAGAATGCGGATGACACTGAGATCCAAGCAATGCTTCCACCTGCTACCGGTGGTATCGGTTCGCTCAAAGGGAACCGCCTCGGCTTTGACCTAGGAGGCAGTGACCGTAAATGCGCTGCCATGATCGACGGCAAAGTTGTCTTCTCTGAGGAGATCAAATGGAACCCCTATTTCGAGAGTGACCCCGCCTACCACCGCGCAGGAATTGAAGACAGCCTCAAGCGTGCCGCTGTTCACCTACCGAGCGTTGATGCAATCGGTGGTAGTGCCGCGGGCATTTATATAAACAACGAACCGCGCGTTGGCTCGCTGTACCGCGGCATAAGTCCAGAAGACTTCAACCAGTCGATCCGCAACATGTTTCACGAACTGCAAACAGAGTGGAACGATGTGCCTTTTGAGCTCGCAAACGATGGCGACGTCACCGCGATGGCCGGAGCCATGGCCATCAATGATAACGCGGTGCTCGGCATCTCCATGGGCACCAGTCTCGCTGCGGGTTACATCAACCCCGAAGGTTCAGTCACTGGTTGGATCAACGAGCTCGCCTTTGTGCCAGTCGATTACCGCGAAGGTGTCGCCACGGATGAATGGAGCGGCGACGATGGTTGCGGGGTCCAATATTTCTCACAACAAGGCGTTGGCCGTTTACTGCCACTCTCAGGTATTAAAGTGAGCGAAGGGCTCTGCCTTCCGGAAAAGCTGGAAGTGGTGCAAGCAAAGATGGCTCAGGGTGACGAACGTGCTGCAGCAATTTACCGCACCATTGGCACTTACTTCGGCTATACCATTGCTCACTTTGCAGAGTTCTATGAATTCCGACATCTTCTGTTCCTCGGACGTGTCAGCTCTGGTCAAGGCGGCGAAATCATCATGGAAGAAGCCCGCCGCGTGCTCGACCTAGAGTTCCCAGAACTCTCTAAGACCATCGCCTTCCAAACACCCGACGAGCAAACCAAGCGCCACGGCCAAGCCATCGCGGCGGCCACACTGCCTAAGCTCGACTAATTATACTAACTCAACATACGGAATACGGAAAATGCCCCAACAGTTTTCACAACACGGCTCAGACCTTTACATCCCGGATTCGCAGAGTAATCCACTCCCCCGCACGACTCACCTCGGCGTTGGCGCACACCAGGACGACCTCGAGTTCATGGCGATGCACGGCATCCTTGAATGCTACGAAAAGGGCGATCAGTGGTTTGGCGGCGTCACTTGCACCAACGGCGCAGGCAGTGCCCGCACTGGCGAGTTTGCCAACGTAACCGACGCAGCAATGCAAGCGATCCGCGCCGAAGAGCAACGTGAGGCCTCACGCGTCGGCCAGTTCAGCTTCATGGCGCAGCTGCACCTGCCGAGCTCCAGCATCAAAGATCCAAGCAACAACGATACGGAAAACGATCTCGTTAAGATCCTCACCGAAGCTCAGCCAGAAGTCGTTTACACACACAACTTAGCCGACAAGCACAGCACACACATCGCTGTCGCTTCGTCACTGATTAAAGCAATTCGTCGTTTACCGAAATCAATCCGGCCTAAACAGTTGATCGGTTGCGAGGTCTGGCGCGATCTGGACTGGATGCCAGACAGCAAAAAGATCGTCATGGATCTGAGTTCACGTCCTGACTTGGCGACGAAGCTGAACGGTCTATTCGTCTCGCAAATCAGCGGCGGTAAGCGCTACGACCTCGCCGTCGAAGGCCGCCGCCGTGCCAATGCCACCTTCTTTGACAGCCACTCAGTGGACGAGTCACACAGCGTCGCCTTCGGCATCGATCTGACACCACTGATCGAAGATGACACCCTCTCTCCAGAAGCTTACATTCTGAGCTTCATTGCTGAGTTCGAACAGGATGTTCACAATCAAGTGAGCACTTTCTTCTAAG